>JBGSIU010000019.1:0-13866 GCA_041742375.1 Patescibacteria group bacterium | reverse complement strand
ACGATAAAAGAGTGTTGGCCTCTTTTTGAGAATTTGGGCAGTAATCATATACCTTTTATCGTATCAAAAACGTTTGGCGTTTTCAAAATTCTATCAAGTTGTTAAAGAGCAATTTGCTTATTTTGCAATATGTCTATTATTATGGAAGAAGAAATTCAACTTTCGCCAGATGAAACCAAACTTCAGGAGGTAACTTCCGAAATTGAAGGCTTTCGTGCTTATTTAATGAAAACTTTTTTCCCAGAAGACATTTTAAGAGTAAAACAATTAGTTTACCGTTCCTTTATTGATCCCTTCCCAAATCTTTCCGAACAACAAGCGGAAGAAATTGGCAATGTTGTTTTGGGAGACGCAAATAGAAGAGATTATTTAAATAAAACATATCATTTTATAGAAATGCTAAGTGCTTTAAAGGATTCTCATAGTTTTAATATGATGAAAGACAAAGCTAAGGAATCAGCGAAACCTCTTAACGATGTTATTTCAGATGCACTTGGAGAGATAAAAGGTACGGTTGAAAAAGAAACAGAGAAATTTGAGGAACTTCTTACTTCTGGTACTCTTGACCACGCTTTTAAAGTTAAGGTGGATCCTGATACCGGCAAATTTAAAATTTCTGATTTAAAACTTGACAAAGAGGAGCTCAAAACTCAGTGGGAAATGCTTCAAACAGCCTCAGGTGCTATATAGTTCGACTCCGCTCTGCACCAAACGGTGCGGAGTTTCGCTCACTATAAGTAAACGCTAAAACAAAATTCCCTGCTGGTCATTTTGCCTTGCGTTTACTATAATTCCCCCAATAAAGCAAAATTTCAGCAAAAATTAAGATATGAAAGCTATACTTCTTCCACATTACATTATGAAAATTTTAGTTATTGAAGATGAAATCAAGCTTGCAAACGCAATAAAGCGTGCCTTGGAGCTTCAAAGATTCACGGTCGCCACAGCTTTTGACGGCGAAACCGGTTTGGATTTGGCAATTGCAGAGCATTTTGACCTTATCATTCTTGACTTGATGCTTCCGAAAATAAGCGGCCTTGAAATTTGCCGAGAAATCCGGAAGGAGAAAATTCACACTCCAATTTTAATGCTGACGGCAAAAGGACAAATCACGGATAAAATTATCGGGCTTGATACAGGCGCAGATGATTACATGGTGAAACCATTTTCTTTTGAAGAATTGTTTGCCCGCATCCGCGCGTTGGTCCGGCGCTCCTCAAAAATTGCCAGCCCAACGCTTCAAGCCGGGGATCTAATTGTTGATACTGTTAGTTTCAAAGTTAAGCGAGCGGACAAATTAATCGAGCTTTCGGCCAAGGAATTTGCCATCCTGGAGCACCTTTTAAGGCATAAAGGAAAAGTTGTCACCAAACAGCAAATTGTTGACCATGTTTGGAATTATGACTCTGATGTTTTGCCAAACACAGTTGAGGTTCATATTAAACATTTGCGGGACAAAATTGATGCCCGCTCCAAAAACCCGATAATTAAAACCATCCGCGGTTTTGGTTACGAAATCGATGTTTAAAATTGCACGACTTAAATTAACTGTTTGGTATCTTTTAATCATCATGCTAATAAGCATGTTTTTTAGCGTGCTTATTTACAACAATGTTTCCCGCCAAATTGAAGGCCTTATCCGTATGCAAAACAACCGAATTCGCAGTTTTCAGTTTAAACGCCGCGACAGTGCCTTGTCTGAAGATTTGAAAAAAGAAAAACGCCAACTCGGCTACACACTTATTTTGTTAAACCTAGCAATTATTACGGCTGCAAGCGGAGCGGGATATTTTTTGGCCGGAAGAACTCTTTTTCCAATCAAGCTTATGATTGACGAGCAAAATCAATTTATTTCAGACGCTTCCCACGAACTGCGAACTCCAATTGCCACGCTTCGCGCCGAAATGGAAGGAAAGCTTTTGGAAAAAAACATTTCTGACGAAGCCGCCCGCAAACTTATTTCAAGCAATCTTGAGGAACTCGAAACCCTACAAAATCTTGCAAACGGTTTGCTTAAGTTAACGCAAATCCACACTCTTGAAGATGCAAACGAACACGCGGAAAAAATTTCCCTTTTGGAAATCGTTAAATTGGCACGTGCCAAGGTTTTGCCTCTTGCTAAAAATAAAAAAATTGAAATTGAGATAAAAATGTCCGAAATAATTATTAAAGGAAATAAAAATAATCTTATCGAAGTATTTGTGATTTTGCTTGATAATGCAATTAAATATAGCAAGAAAAACACGAAAATCACGGTTTCTTTGGAAAAATTAGAGCATGAAGTAAGAATTCTTTTTTCAGACCGCGGAATAGGGATTTCTGAAAAAGATTTGCCTCACATTTTTGAGCGATTTTTTCGAGCGGATAAATCACGTTCGCAAGCTGACGGATATGGACTAGGCCTTTCAATTGCTAAAAAGTTAATTGAAAAACACAGAGGATTAATTTATGCAACAAGCGTGGTTGGAAAAGGTTCGGTTTTCACTGTCCGGCTGCCTTTATTTATATGATTAAAGAAAAAATTGTTTTCACTTGGAAACTGAAAATTATATTTCTAGTTATTATTGCGGGAGCGTGTTTTACTGTTTGGCAGATTAACTCCCGCGCAAAAAATAATCAAATAACTTATGAAACTTCAAAAGCAGAGAAAGGGACACTGATTACTTCTATATCAGCTTCCGGTTCAATTAATTCGGGCAATAGCACAAATATCACGACAAAAGTTTCAGGCGTTGTGAAGGAAGTGTATGCCACAAATGGCGACATCGTTGTTAAGAACCAAGAAATTGCAGAAATTAGCCTTGATGACTATGCTCTGGAGCGGCAAACTGCCTCTTGGGTGAAATATCTTGAAGCGACAGAAGCGGTGAAAGATGCTGAAAAAGCAAAAGAAACCGCTGATATCCAAATGTGGAAAGACAGACAAGCAATTTTTGACGCCGAGGAAGAACAAAAAAGCAAAAATCTTGACGGAATTAATCCTGATACGGATAAAAAATACACAATTTCTGAACAAACAATAGTTGATAAAACCGTTGTTGAAGCGCACAAAGCATTTACTGCGTCTGAAAAAAAATATTTAAACGCAGAGGAAGACATTGCCAATGCCCAAGTTAAGGTGGCCTCAGCTCTTCGCGATTACCAGGAAAATTCCGCAAAAATCGTGGCGCCATGTTCAGGGACAATCAGCGATTTGATGCTGGTTAATGGGTTGCCTCTTTCTGCCAATTCAGCCACAAGCAACACAAGCGGCGCCACCATTATTTCTCCTCAAACAATAGGAAAAATCAGCATTTCCGAAGCTCAGTTAACCGCATCAGTGAGCTTGACTGAAATTGATGTTGTGAATGTGAAGGCTAATCAAAAAGTCACGCTCACGCTAGATGCTTTTGCGGATAAAACTTTCACCGGAAGAGTACTAGCGGTAAATACCACCGGCACTGTGAGTTCAGGCGTCACTACATATCCTGTCACAATTCTTCTTGATTCAGTTTCAGCTGATATATATCCAAATATGGCGGTTAATGCACAAATCATTACAAATATTAAAACCGATGTGATACTTGTGCCGCAATCCGCGGTGACAACTGCAAACGAGGAGTCAACGGTGCAAGTTAAAAAGAACGGAAAAATTTCCACAGTTCAGGTGGAAGTGGGTTTAGCAAATGATTCTCAAACAGAGATTAAATCAGGAATTAAAGAAGGAGAAGAAGTGGTGACATCAGTTATTTCTTCAGAAAACCAAGAAGATAACACTTCAGCTTCTCCTTTTTCCGGCATCGGCCGCTCAAGCGGAAGCTCAAACCGAAATTCCAATAGAATTATTCAGGGCGGACCTCCTGGGTTTTAAACAAAATGAATGATGCGATTATTGAAGTTTCCCACTTGTCAAAAATATATAAAACCGGCGAAATTCAAACCGCGGCCTTGTCTGATGTTTCATTAACAATTAAAAAAGGTGAATTTGTGGCGGTCATGGGGCCGTCGGGATCCGGAAAATCAACGCTAATGCATATTTTGGGAGCACTGGATTTACCGACTGAGGGGACATATTTTTTGGATGGAAAAGAAGTCAGCAAACTGACAGATGATGAACTGGCGGCAATCAGAAACCGGAAAATCGGCTTTGTTTTTCAAGCATATAATCTTCTTCCCCGAACTTCGGCAATTGACAACGTTTCGCTTCCCATGGAATATGCCGGAATTGCCGAGAACGAGCAAAAAGAAAAAGCAAAAAAATTATTAACCTTGGTTGGCTTGGGAGACCGGCTAAATCATTCCCCAAACAAACTTTCCGGCGGCCAACAGCAAAGAGTGGCAATTGCAAGGGCGCTTATTATGGATCCGGCAATTATTCTGGCTGATGAACCAACTGGAAACATTGCTTCAGCTCAAGCTGAAGAGATAATGGCGATTTTTCAAAAATTAAATCAAGAGGGGCACACGGTAATTATGATTACCCATGAATCTGATATTGCCGAACATGCCAGCAGAATTATTCATATTAAGGATGGAAAGATTGTCAAAGACGGAAACGGACATAAACAAAAAATAGTAAAAAATAATAATTAAAATATGACTATTCTTAAATTAACTGTCACGGGAATTAAAAATTTGGCCGTTAATAAAATGCGAACCGGTTTGGCCATGCTTGGAATTGTTATTGGTATTGGCAGTGTAATTGTTCTTATTTCTATGGGGGAGGCAACTAAGTTTGCGGTTCAAAGCCAAATACAATCAATCGGTTCGAACTTGCTGACAGTTTCACCTGGTTTTCAATCATCAGGCGCAGTTCGCGGCGCAGCCGGAGGAGCAACAACTTTGACTTTGGAAGATGCCGAGTCGATACGAAATTCTCCAAAAGTCACGACTGTGAAATATGTTTCATCCGAATATTCAGGACGCGCCCAAGTGATTGCCGGCCGAAACAATACCAACACCCAAGTTGTGGGCGTGGAAGAAGTTTATGAAAAGGTACGAAAAATCGCGATGTCTTCGGGGAAATTTGTTTCGGTAAATAATGTTTCTGCCATGTCGCGGGTGGCAGTTCTGGGGCCAACGGTTGTTGAAGATTTATTTGACGAAGGAGTTAGCCCGGTTGGCGAATCAATTAGAATTTCCGGAAAAACATTTTTAGTTATCGGCGTGACAAAGTCAAAAGGAGGTTCGGGAATGCAAAACCAAGATGATCGGATTTTTGTGCCTTTAACAACCGCTCAAAAACAACTTTTCGGATCAAAATATTTAACCTCAATTGCCCTTGAAGCCAAAAGTGAAAACGTGATGACCGCGGCGCAAAACCAAGTGGGGTATTTACTTTTAGAACGGCATAAAATCACGAGCACCGCAGAGGCTGATTTTAGAATCATGTCTCAAGCCGACATTTTAGAAACAGCCACTGCCGTCACCGGAACCTTTACCAGCATGCTCACCGGAATTGCGGCCATTTCCCTTTTAGTTGGCGGAATTGGAATCATGAATATTATGCTAATGTCCGTGACTGAGAGAACGCGGGAAATTGGTTTACGAAAAGCCCTGGGGGCGACAAAAAAAGTGATTATTTTGCAATTTTTAACCGAGTCAACGATTTTAACATTTGTAGGAGGAGCTTTGGGAATTACTATTGGTATCTGCGGTTTTTATGCTTACTCTCTTTTTAATAATTCCACTTTCATTGTTTCGGTAGGCTCAGTTCTTTTAGCTTTTGTGGTTTCAGCCGGAATCGGAATTATTTTTGGTTGGTATCCGGCGCGCAAGGCCGCAAACCTGCAACCAATCGAGGCGTTAAGATACGAGTAAATATAAATTCTAAATCCTAAAATTTAAATAAATTCTAAATTTTTTTAGAATTTAGATTTTTAGTATTTAGGATTTTTGGGAATATGTCCAAAAAAAATCTACCGGTTTTAATTATCACAGTTCTGGTTTTTTCCGCTTTATCATTTTTTGGCGGTATGCAATATCAAAAAAGCCAAAGGCAGAGTTTTCAAACTGGGTTTGGACGGAGCTTAAACCGCCAAAATGGCGCAGGCGTGCGGCCAGTGAGCGGAGAAATTACCAATGTGGAAAAAGGATTATTAACCATCAAAACACAAGACGGCAGCAACAGGATAATAATTTTCTCCGATTCCACAAAAATTAATAAAACATCTGACGGCTCAGCTTCTGATTTAAAAAAAGGGGAGCAAGTGACCGGTTTTGGTAAAGAAGGATCTGATGGGACAATTACTGCCCAAACTTTGATGATCGGAGAAAAAATGCTGCAGCGGCCGCCGAGAGAAGATGCCACTGAAGAAAATCAAAAATGATGTAAAATAAAAAAGGTGGGGCAACTGCTTGCCATCGTAGTTCAGTGTAAGCCGACTTAGCTCAGGGGTAGAGCAACTGTTTCGTAAACAGTAGGTCCTCGGTTCGATTCCGAGAGTCGGCTCACGAAAGTCGGCAAAATTTACTGGGATAAACAGTAAGTCATAGGTTCCCTGCCAATAACTCCAATATGAAAATAAATGCAGTTTCAGTCACTTCTAAAAACATGAAAGACTCGGTGGAATTTTATAAAATCTTGGGATTTGAGTTTTCTGAATTTAAAGAGAATGAGCAGCATATAGAACCAAAGACGCCGGATGGATCGGCGAGATTAATGATTGATACTGATAAATTAGTTCAGGAGATTACAAATGAAGAACCAAAACCAGGGAACCATGCAGGGTTTGCAATTTTGTATGATAGCGTTGATGAAGTCAATGAAGTTGCGGCGAGAATAAAAAGTGCGGGATTTACTGTCATTAAAGAACCTTGGGATGCCTTTTGGGGGCAAAGATATGCAATTGTGGAAGATCCGGATGGGTATAGAATGGATTTATATGCGTATTTAAATGATGCAAAAGCGGATTAGTGGTAAGCGACTATAATGAACATTATTTCTTCCTTATTAGAACTATATGTTAGATTATTTCACAGGCGAATGAGTGTCGCGGGTTTATCTGATGTTGAATATGACAATCTTGAAACTTATTATAATAAATTATTTGGTTATAACTCATTTATTCTTCATGAAATTCTTTCTTCAATAATTCATATTGATATTGCTATTTATCCACCAACAGACAAAAAAAACTATTATGCATTGGCAACTATGGGAATGAGTGCGAAACAAATGAACTCTCCTCTTAAGAGATCTGAATTTGAGTATGCAGAGCTTGTAATGTATCTTCCGCCAGATTGGAAAATAGACCGCCCTCATGCAAAAACTAATTACGATAATGATGCTAATAATTGGTGGCCATTTAAACTCTTGAAAATAACTGCCAAATTGCCATTTGACACAAATAGTTGGCTTGGATATGGTCATTCAGTAAGTGATGATGAGAAATATTCTCCGTATGCAAATACAAAATTTTGTGCCGCTGTTCTTCTTGACCCATCTCACGAAGGAATTAAATTTGACAAAATAAAATCAGGAACGAAAGAGTTTTTTGTGTTTGGAGTTATTCCAGTTTACAAGGAAGAATTAGACTATAAAGCCAAACATGGAGTGAAGGAGCTTGATAAATTATTTAAACAAAATAATATATCTCGAGTGATAGACATAAACAGAATTAATGTTGCAAAGAATCATGATAAATAATTTTTCAAATTCAGACATTTCCTCTCTTTTTTCCAACATGGCGGTGTCATTGACTCTTCAGGACGAAAAAAAGAACTTTTTTCGGATTTTAGCATATAAAAAAGCAGCAGAATCGATTTCTTCCCTTTCTCAAGATGTTCGCGATTTATGGAAAGAAAATAAAATTGATGAAGTTCCAGGAATTGGAAAAAGCATGATGGAACATTTAACCAATTTATTTACTAAAGGAAAAGATGTGGAGCTTAGGAAACAAATCGACAAATACCCGGAAAGCGTTTATATCCTGCAAAAGATGCGCGGAATTGGACCGAAAACGGCCCTTGCATTGGCAAAATTAATAGGGAAAAAGAGCAATAAGGGAGATAAGGGAAATAAGGGGGATTTTGAGAAGATAATTATTGATAAGGTAATTCAGCTTTGCAAAGAACATAAAATTTCTAAAATGGAAGGGTTTGGGGAAAAATCGGAAAATGAAATTTTAGCGGCAGTTTTAAAATTTAAAGAAGGTTTTAAAAAAGACGCGCGCATTCTTCTTTCCCGCGCCATGGAAGTTGCCGAAAATTTCATTGGTTACATGAAACAATGTAAAGATGTGTCCAAAATAGAAGTGCTTGGCAGCCTTCGCCGCAAATTGGAAACAATTGGAGATATTGACATCGCAGTCTCTTCCGACAATTTGGAAAATGTCATTAACCATTTTGTGAATTATCGATACACGAAAAGCGTGACAGAAAAAGGAGAAAATAAAGCCTCAATTGAAATTGCAAACGGCATACATGTTGATTTGCGCGTGATAAATCCGGATCAGTGGGGAACGATGCTGGCGCATTTCACGGGGAGCAAAGAACACAATGTCAGCTTACGCGAGTACACCTTAAAAAATGGATTATCAATTAGCGAATACGGAATCAAATTAAATAATTCTCACGTAGGGACAAACCTCCCGGTTTGTCCCATGGGGACGACCAGGAGGTCGTCCCCTACGGAGAAAACAAAAATAAAAACGTTCGAGACGGAAAAAGAATTTTATGACTTTTTGGGATTGCAATCTATTCCACCGGAAATAAGAGAAAATACTGGTGAAGTCGAAGCCGCCTTGAATCATAAACTACCAAAGCTTGTGGAGTTGAAAAATATTAAGGGAGATTTACACCTTCACACAAATTTTGACATTAGAACTTCACATGATCTTGGTGAATCAACGCCTGAGGAAATCATTGCTCGTGCAATTAAACTAAATTATAAATACATTGCCTTTTCAGAACACAATCCGTCCATGAGCAGAAACTCGAAAATTCAAAAATCCGAAATATTAAAAAGAAAACAGGATCTGGTGAATCGGTTAAATCAGAAATATCGGGAAAATATGCATATATTCAACTCTCTTGAGGTGGATATTTTGCCAAACGGAGAAATGGCAATTGAGGATGAACATCTTCAATATCTTGATTTTATTATTGCTTCAATTCATTCTTCTTTTGAACAAGACCGCGATAAGCAGACAGAAAGAATTCTTAAAGCTTTGGAATTCCCAAAAGTAAAAATATTTGGCCACCCTACGGGAAGACTCGTGGGAAAACGAAGCTCAATTGATTTTGACACAAATGCAGTTTTTGAAAAATGCAATCTTAAACGAATTGCAATTGAAATTTCCGCATCGCCATATCGTCAGGATCCGCCTTGGGCCATGATTAAAGAATTGCAAAGCAACAATAATTTATTTATAATCAACACAGATAGTCATGAGGTTTCAGAAATGGACAATATGAAGTTTGGGGTGTGGAATGCACGAAAAGGATGGCTCGAAGCAAAACATGTTCTTAACGCTTGGGAGTTAAACGAAGTTAAGAGATTTCTATTAAGATAAATTAAAAATCAAATCTCAAAAATAAAAAATACAAATAAAAATTTAAAAATGTTCTTGATTTTTTATCTGTCATTTTAATTTTTGATTTTTGCATTTTGATTTAATTCTATGTGGATTGCAATTGTTGCAGTCATTGCAGTGATCGCAGTTTATGCGATTAGTATTTTTAATAACCTGAACACGCTTAAAGTTCGCATTAAAGCAAGCATTCAGGAAATCGGCAATCAGTTAAAACGCCAAGTGCAGCTTTTTTCTGATATTAATAATGAGGTCAAAGCGGCACTGGGCCAAGAAAGCAAAATTTTCAAGATGCTGACTGATGCCAGAAAAACTTTAAGCGATGCGGTCGATTCTGGAAGCGTGCAGAAAATGTCAGATGCGGCTGATAAATTAAATCAATTTTTGCCGCAACTAAAGGTTGTGGTTGAGAGCAATCCACAAATTCAATCCATGGGCGTTATCCAAAAAGCAATGGATGAATCACGGGATACGGCGGATAAGCTCATGTATTCCCGCCGCACGTTAATTGATTTGTCGGCAGACTACAACAATGTGCTTGTTGTCTTCCCAAGCAATATTATCGCCAACATTTTTGGCTTTAAACCGGAAGAGGGATTAAAAATGGCGGATGTCGGCGCGGCTACCGAGGTAAGTGCTGAGGAAATGAAGGGAAAAGGATTTAGTGTTTAAAAATCTAAAATTTAAAATCTAAACCCTAAATAAAACATAAAAAATAAAAATGAATAATGAGCTTGAAGAAAGATGTGCGGCGTTCGGTGAACAAATTATTGATTTTGTAAAAACGTTGCCAAAAGATCCAACATTTTTCTCGCTTCTTGGTCAAGTTGTCAGATCGGGAACAAGCTTAGGAGCAAACTATTACGAAGCTAACGAAACCAGTACTAAAAAAGATTTTCAATGTAAAATTGCGATATGTAAAAAAGAAACAAATGAAACCAAATATTGGCTGAGAATGATAGCGCGAGCGTATCCAGAGAAAAAAGATGATTTAAAAAAACTGTGGAAAGAAGCGCATGAACTTCTATTAATATTCTCGAAAATGTTAATAAATTCAAGAAATAAGTAATTTATTTTTTTATTATTTATTAATTTAGATTTTATTTAAAATTTAGGTTTTAGAATTTAGAATTTTTATGGTAAATGTCTACGAATCCGTTGATTCCAATAAGCGAAAAAGCTGGCTGATCGTGGCGGGTTTTATGGTCTTTGTGTCGGCCGCAGCCTACGTGATTTCGTACGCAATTACAGGCGGTGATCAATCTGCTCTCGTGATTGCCTTAACAATTTCCACGTTAATGACCGTTGGAAGTTATTATTTTTCCGACAAAATTGTCCTTGCGACAAGCGGCGCAAAACCGGCGGATAAAAAAAACTTTTTTAATTTTTACACCGTGGTGGAAAATCTTGCGATGAGCCAACAGTTGCCAATGCCGCGGCTTTATTACATTGAGGATTCGGCGCCAAACGCATTTGCCACGGGACGCGACCCAAAACACGCCGTGATTTGCGCCACAACTGGAATTCTTGAAAAACTCGACAGGTCTGAACTTGAGGGCGTGATGGCACATGAACTCTCGCATGTGAAGAATTTTGACATGAGGCTCATGACCATTGTTGCTGTGATGGTCCGAATGTTAACCTTGCTTGGAGATATTTTCTTTCGCGTTCGAATTCGAAACAGTAAAAAAGGCGGAGAAGTTATTTTTCTTATTGGACTATTATTTGCAATTCTTGCCCCACTTATCGGCCAATTAATTCAGCTGGCAATTTCCCGGCGGCGCGAATTTTTGGCTGATGCTTCATCAGCTCTGATGACCCGTTATCCCGAGGGTTTAGCCCGCGCCCTGGAAAAAATTTCCGCTGACCGCGAACCGCTTGAAGCCGCCAACCGCGCCACGGCGCATCTTTACATCGTGTCTCCGTTCAAAGTCAATATCTCTAAATTTTTTTTGACCCACCCGCCGGTTGAAGAGAGAATCCGGGCGCTACGCGGGTAAAATACTAACTAATACTATCCAATACTATCCAATACTAACTAATAAAATAAATAAAGAGAAACAAATCCTGCCTTAAAGATAATTTTTATAAATCAGCGTATAATTATAATTTAAGTAAGACGCGCAAGTAGCGCGTCTCTACATAATAAAAAAAATAAAAATGATACTAAAAAATATGCATTTATGCATTGTTTTTGTATTATTGTTTATTTTTTAAATAACATGTTAGAGCCTTCTTTAAAACCCGATCCAAAATTTCAGGAAAAGCCAATTAAATGATAATTGATAAAACAACTATTTTAAAAATCTACCGCCTTTCCAATTTACCAGTTGATGAAGCAAATATTGATTTGCGGATTAAGCAGTTTCAGGAGACGCTGGATTATGTGAAAATTTTGGATGAAATAGACACGGGGCAGGTTTCTCCGAGTTTTTCAGCTTCAGAAAAAACCAATGTCTGGCGGGAAGACACTATTTTGCCAAGCTTACCGCGGGATGAGGCGATGAAAAACGCGAAAAAAACGTATCGAGGATATTTTGTTGCGAAGGCTGTCAAAAAAGCGAAATAAAATCATAAATCCTAAAATCTAAATCCTAAATAAATTCTAAACATTAAAAACTAAAAAAATACTTTTTAAAATTTAGGATTTTGGATTTATTTAGAATTTAGAATTTAAGATTTAGAATTTGGAACTCGGGTATTTATCCATTTCCCAAATCCACGAATTGTATAAAACAAATAAACTCACGCCAACAGAGCTCGTGAAATATTACTCTCGCAGAATTAAAAAGTATAATCCAAAATTGAATGCGGTGTTGGATTGGAGTGAGGAAAAAGCAATTAAGCAAGCTGAAAGTTTGGAAAAAGAGGCGGACAAACCAGGAGGTTTGTCCCCACGAAACCAGTTGCTTTGGGGAATTCCGGTACTTGTCAAAGACAATTTTGTGACGCGCGATTTTAAAACAACCGCATCCTCAAATATTTTAAAAAATTATTATTCGCCATTTAATGCGACCGTCGTTGAAAAACTAATTCATGCTGGTGCAATTATCCTTGGGAAAACAAACATGGACGCCTTTGCTCACGGATCTTCAACTGAAACAAGCGATTTTGGCCCGACTTTAAATCCCTGGGACACATCGCGACTACCAGGCGGATCATCTGGAGGTTCAGCCGCAGCAGTGGCCGCGGATTTATGCACCATAGCTATTGGAAGCGAAACTGCAGGGAGTATCAGGCAGCCGGCGGCCTGGTGCGGCGTGGTTGGCCTCAAACCCACATACGGCGCAGTTTCGCGTTATGGACTTATTTTAATGTGTTCTTCAACTGACTCACCCGGTTCGATTGCAAGAAGCGTGACCGATGCGGAAATAGCACTTGAGGCAATACGAGGATACGATAAACACGATTCTCAATCAATTGAATCGGCTGAGAAAATTTCAAATTTCAAATTTCCCGCCTGCAATGCCTTACAGAGCATGGCGGGCAGGCAAATTTCAAATTTAAATATTGGCATTTGTGAAGATTATTTTATGAAAGATGCGCAACCCGAAGTTAATGAAAAAGTAATGGAGGCTGTGAAAATTCTTGAAAAAACCGGCTGCAAACTGCAGAAGATTAAATTAACTGCGCCAAAATATTCAATTGCAGTTTATACGATTTTAAATCGAAGCGAGGTTTCATCCAATTTGGCCAGATTAGACGGAATTCGCTATGGTGACGAGAGAAGCGTGTTTAATGAGGCTAATCAACGACGGATTATGCTTGGAACATATGCACTGTCTTCGGGTTACTATGATGCCTATTATTTAAAGGCGGTTAAAGTTAGAACTCTGATAGTCGATGATTTTAAACAGGCGTTTGAAAATTGCGACGTGATTATTGCGCCGACTTCACCGTCAACTGCACTTCCGGTCGGAGCATCTAAAAATAATCCGATGTTTGGAGAACTGTCTGATGTTTTAATTGAAGCTTCCTCAATTGCCCAGCTGCCAGGAATTAATTTAACTTGCGGTTTTGATAAAAACGGCTTGCCAATTGGAATGCAGATTATGGGAAGGTGGAAGGAAGAAACGAAAATCATAGGCGTGGCAAAAATGTATGAAAACTTGACTGAGTGGCACAAACAAAAACCCAATTTGGACAAAATTCTAAAATTTAAAATCTAAATCCTAAATAAATTCTAAAAATTAAAACTAAAAAACATATTTTGTTTTTGGATTTTATTTTTATGATCTATTTAGATTTTAGGATTTAAGTTTTAGAATTTTACGATCGTTGGTTTACTTTTCCTCAATCGGCTTTGAGGTCCACATAGAACTTAAGACATCATCCAAGATGTTTTGCGGGTGCG
>JBGSIU010000018.1:0-16284 GCA_041742375.1 Patescibacteria group bacterium | reverse complement strand
CAATGATCAAACAACAACCGATCAAATACGAAAATACATTCAAAATCAAAAAGGGGAAAACTTAAAATTAACTAAAAACAACGCCAAGCAGCTGAGGATGTTCTAGAAATCCGCCCAGCTCGCTGGGCGGATTATTTAATTGCGTTGTCCGGGATATCTTTTGACAATAAATAATTTCTTCTCAAAATGCAACCCTGTTGGGTAAATTCAATTGCGGTTGGTGAATAAGTGCTTTTTAATTCCCCGAGAACAAAAATTTTAATATTTGGATTGTTTTTGATCAAATCAAGAAAAAGTTGGGTGCCAGCGTCCAGTCGATCAGTTGAAAGAGGAGTTAAATCGCCTTTTTTAATTCTAAGTTTCGGTTTATCTTCGCCATGGCGTCCACCGCCGAGAACAATGATTGCATCGTACATGAAGTGGATTATAACAAAAATATTTGTGCTATACTTTATTTATGAATGTTTGGGATTATAAGCAGGCACAACTTCAACAAATGCCAGACTATGAAAAATGGCGCATTGAGCGGCTTTTGAATTATGGTATGGATGGGGAGAGAATTAAAAAAGAAGACTTGAAAAAATATTGGAATGAACTTAAAATTCCAAATGAGACTCGCGAATTATTACAATTGATAATGGAAGAATAATTTATGAATGTTTTGACAAAAACACAGGTTTCATTCATTGATCTTTTTAAAGCTTCGGAACTTGCCGCAGATTATTATTTGTCCGGCGGCACGGCTTTGGCCGAATTTTATTTTCAGCACAGATTAAGTGATGATTTGGATTTTTTTTCAGACCAAAAAATTCCACTGGTAAAAATTCAAGAATTTGTGGAAAGCGCGAAAAATGCGCTTGGATTTCACAAGATCGAATATGTGAAAAAATATGATCGCAACATTTTTATTTTAAAAAATAATGAGATTTTAAAAACAGAATTCACTCTTTACCCCTTTAAAAAACAAAAAGACAGAGTGGGGAATGCCGGTTTTTTTGTTGATTCGCTGGATGATATTGGCGCGAATAAAATATTTGCCATGCTTGACCGCGTTGAGGCAAAAGACTTTGTTGACATGTTTTTCTTTTTCAAAAATGGCCACGGCTTGCTTGATTTGCAAAAAAAAGCCGAAGCGAAATTTGAAATGCAAATTGATCCCATCACATTGGGGAGCGCCATGCTGCCTTTTCGCAAAATTGATTTTTCCGCGGTGAAACTTCTTAAGTCAATTGACAGCGAAGAATGGCGGCAGGTTTTCACCGAACAAATTAAGTCTTTGAATGCAGGCGTTTTGATGATTTAAGTTTACTAGTTTTAGCTTGGCAGGACACTTGCGGGGGTAAAAAAGTTTTGGACGGCAGATCTTAATTCTTGGTTTTGCCCGACTATATCCCCAGCTCGTACGCGAAACTCATTTAGTTGATCTTCTATCTCGGGTGAAGAACTAGTCCATAACCTGACAGGTTTTCTGTCAGCATCTTGCCTTTCAGAAAGGTTCAGTTTTTTCTCATTTTTCAGTTGGCGTACTAATGTTTTAAACTCATCCATCAATTTTTTAATTTGCTTAGCTTTAAAATCTGAAACATGTAATTCTTCTAACACATCAGATAATTTTCCATGGGTTTCAAGAAAAAGATGTAATTCTTCAAGCGATTGGACTTTAGGTTTTTCTTGTTGGGTAGCATTGGTTGCTTGTTCGCCAGATATCAATTTTATTCTTTGTTGACTTCCTGGTTCCTTCATTAATGTATCAAGATTTGTATAAGTAGCGCTTCCTTCTTCAAAACCAGATGCATTAAGAATTAATTTTTTTGCTTGGTAAAGTTTTTCTTCTTGGAACCCGCCTCGGACGCAATCATCAAACATTTCTACATATCTAGCAGCTTTTGCTTGATCCTGTTGGGGAATTTTTTCCCCTTTTGTTTTTACTAAAGTCATCAAGACAGCATAGTAATTTTTTTCCGTGAGATGTTCAGGAAGAGCGGAAGACTCTGGGGAGGGTGATAAAGGAGGGGGGGTGATGCCTCGATAGGTGGAACAAAGACCCCTCTTGTTCCATCTTGTCCAGGTTGGTATATGCTAAATTCAGTTGTTCCTTCCATTTTTTAACCAAAAAAAGAAAAATAGTGAAAATTTCACTCATTTTTTTGTTTTGGATTATTAATTTTAGTCATTTTAATATTTCTTGGAGAATTTTGTCAACTTCAACAAGGTTTGATTCCTTTTCACCTCTTTTTTTAACCTCAATTTTTCCATTGGTTTTTTCGGAGATGACAAGGCGGATGGGGCAGCCGATTAAATCCGCGTCCGCAAATTTCACGCCGGCGGAAACATCTTCACGGTCGTCCCAAAGGAGCTCGTCGCCGAGCTTTTGCTCGAGCTTGTGGGCGATGTCCAAGATTTTAAGGGAGTTAGGGGAGGTGGGGGAGGTGAGGGTGATTAGATGAAAACGGAAAGGGGCAACAACTTCTGGCCACAAGATTCCTTTGTCATCATGCATTTTTTCCACAATTGCGGCGAGCGTCCGTCCCAGGCCAATGCCATAACAGCCCATGTAAAATTTTTGGGGCATGCCGTTTTCATTCACAAATTCTGCGCCTTTCATGAGGTTCGTATAATGGTAGCCTAACTGGAAAATGTTTCCCACTTCAATGCCGCGCTTGGCCTGTAGCGGCAAACCATTTTCAGAAAGGGCTCCTTCATACACCATGGCAATGTCAGCGACTTTTTCCGCTTTAAAATCACGTTCATAGTTTGCATTAATTAAATCGCGATGCTCGCGATTTGCTCCGGTTGTGAAATTTACCATTTGGGGAACAGAAATGTCAGCGATTACGCGGATCGGGGTGATCGGGGAGATTTGGGAAATTGGGGAGAGAAAGCCGGGAAAAGAATTCAGCTGTTTGATGATTTCATCATTTGTTGTTGGACGAAGCGTAATTGAGCTTGTTTGATGGCAAAGTTTAACCTCGTTAATCTGCAAATCGCCGCGTACGCACGCAAAAATAAATTCGTTCTTTTCGTTCAAGTAGGCAACTGTTTTTAACTGCTCATGCGGCGCAATTTTGTGAAATTTTTCTCCGTCTTTCATTGTTGGTCCGCGAAGAGCATCGACCTCAGACAAAGGTTTGAGAGACTGGGGTGATTGGCCTGCCCGCAACGCCTGCGGCGTAGCGCTGGCGGGCGGGGGAGTTTCGGAAAGAGCGCGAGAAAAACGGCAGACATCTTCATGGGCGCCCCACTCCGCCAAGGCTTCGCGGGGCAAGGCATTTTTTTCCACAAAAAATTTGCTTTCCCCGACTTCCGATTCCACCACAAATTCGTGGCAATATTCGCCGCCGATATAGCCATTGTCAGATTCCACAATCGTAGTTTGAAGTCCTAATCGTTCAAAGATACGGCTGTAGGTTTTTTTCATCGCCTCATATGTCTTTTTAAATTCTTCCTCGTTTCGGTCAAAAGAATAGGCATCTTTCATCACAAATTCGCGCACTCGAAGTAAGCCCCCGCGGGGCCTAAGTTCATCGCGGAATTTTGTCGAGAATTGGTAAATGTTAAAAGGCAAGTCTTTGTGCGTTAAATTCATGTGCCGCACCAAATCCACAAACATTTCCTCGGCTGTGCCGCCAAGGGCAAATTCATGGCCGTTTCTGTCTTTAACTTTCAAAAGTTCGAATCCCGTGGTTGAAGTGCGGTTGGTTTCAGCCCAAAGTTCAAGAGGATGAAGAGTCGGTGATAACATTTCTTGCCCGCCTGCCCCGTCCATTTCTTGCTTTATTATTTTTTTAATTTTTTCGTGCACGCGCCAACCCAGGGGCAAAAAATAATATTTCCCGGCAGTTGATTCTTTAATAAAGCCGGCCTGCAATAATAATTTATGCGAAGCAAGTTGTGCATCTTTTGACAAATTTTTTGTAGTCTTGCCAAATAATTTTGAGTATTTCAAAAAATACTAACTAATACTATCCAATACTATCAAACCCGCTTCGCCGAAGCTACAGCGAGGCGAGTACTAACTAATACTAACAAATGAAAGTAAAGATAGATTAATTTTAAGATTAACAAAGATATAGATAATTGTAATTCATTGCCTGATGATTGACAAGGAGAGGAAACTTGAAATTATTAAATTGTTAATTTATGGGAAGATGGAAAAGAAAAGAGAATCAAGATTAATTCCAGTAAATAATTGTATTTGATAAATAAAAGAATAATATTCCTGAGGTCTTGTTCTTTTAAAGAAAAAAAGAATCACTGCCAAGATAACTGCTGCAATAAGGACAAATTTTGCTATTCCCCAGGCCTCTTTCACAATTTTAAAGATGAATTTTGTTAAAAAATTTGACTTTACCGGAAGTTTCAAATTAAGCGGTTTTTTGCCGGTTTTATAAACTGCGATTTTTTCCGGAATGCCTTTAAAATAAAATTCTCCAATTTTGTGAGCTGAAAATTCATTGCGGTTCATGGAAAGATACACATTTTGGGTGAAATACACGGCACCGGGCTCGGCAATTTTTTCAAGGCGCGCCGTTAAATTCACCGCTTCGCCAAAAACATCGTCGTCAATAATCTGCACTTCGCCGCAGTTTACGACCACCCTCACCTGCAGCTGATCTTTTTTAGGCGCGGTTTGGTTATGAGAGCGAAGATCTTCTTGAATTTTTAAGCCGCAGAAAACCGCGTCTGTCGGATTTTGAAAAACCACGAGAAACGCATCTCCCACAGTTTTCACCACGCGGCCATGATATTCTGCAAAAATCGGACGCAAAAGAGAATCATGTGTTCTTAAAAGTTCATTAATTTCCTGCCGTGTGAAACGAGAGGTGCGGGCGGTGAAGCCTTTAATGTCTGTAAACATGATGGAAAGGTGAGCGGTTTTTGAAAGAGGCATATTAATTTTTAAGTATATATTATGCACATCTTGTTGACAAGAAGGGAGGGGTTTTTGACAGCTTCTGATATTATAAGATATAATTAAGCATTAAGTGTTTGTGAAATGTCCTGTTTTGAACCAGGACACTTTTTATGCCGAAATTAAAAATCCCAAAATTTTTACACTCAGCTTACTCATTTTTCAGGCGCCGGCCATTTGAGCTTGCAATTTTGCTTTTTACCCTCCTTTTAGTCTTAATCGGGGTGAGTTTTTTTCTTCGGGAAAAGAAATCTGAATCTGCCAAAATCAAGGCAAAGCCAAAAGAGGTAAGAACTTTCCGGGTAGGGGAAGTGCCGCGCTTAAAGCTTTTAGCCCAGGTGAAAAAAGAAAACGTGATTACAATTATCTCTCAGGTTTCAGGTGTTGTTCAGAAACTATATGTTAAAGAAGGGGATTATATTGAATATAAAGGCCAGCATTTGGCTTATATTTCCACTAATGCCGCAGGCGCCAATGCTTCAAGCGTCAGCCGCGAGCTTGCTTCAAAACAATACGAACATAATAAAGATACGTTTGAAGTTCAAAAAGATTTAATTGCAAAACAAAAAAAAATAGCGGAAAAAGTGGATGAGAATTCCGATTCTCTGCGGGAGATTACCAAAAAATCGCTTGATGAAACGCGCGATTTAATTAAGCTCAATGAAGACATTTTAGAATATTTAAATGAAAATATTGCCGATTATGAGGCGGCAGGCAACCGCGATTTGGCTTATCAAACGAAGCAGTTAAAAAGTTCCTACCAATCGGCTGTTAATCAGCTAAAAAGTGCGCTTCGCTCAAATGAATATTCTTCAGCTGATGATAAGCCTCCATCTGAAATTAGCACTTTGCAAAAAGAAATGACGTTAAAAACCTTGGAACTTCAAGAAAAATCACTTGATCTTTCTCTTGAGGTGAGCCGTCTTCAACTCCAGCTTGCTCAAATAAGCGAATCTCTATCTTTTCCTTCTTCTTTTGGAAATGGCGTGATACAAAAAGTCCATGTGAAAAAAGGGGAATTTGTGGGTGCAGGGGCGCCTTTATTCACCATCTCAGGCTGCGAAAAAAATGCCAATTTAATTGTTTTAACTTCAAAAGAAATTGCAAGCAGAGTTTCTTTGCTTGAGCCTTCCACAATTATTTTATCCGGGCAAAAACTGGAACTTATTCCGGTTTTTGTTTCCACCGAGCCCACTGACGGCGCGCTTTATTTAATTAAATATGTAATTCCCGAGCTTTACGAAAAAACCGTTGGAGAAAAAGAACACTTGGAAATTGAAGTGCCGGTGGGGGTTTCCGGTTCGGGTTTGGCGGTTCCTTTTGTGCCCCTTGATGCAATTTATCAGTCAAGCGAGGGTTCTTTTGTTTTTATCGCCGAATCTGGCCGCGCGTGCGCCGCGAAAGTGGAGCTTGGCGAAATATACGGCCAATTTGCCGCTGTCACCGGAGGCCTTCCCAATTCTTCTTTTTCCATCATCCTTGACCGCACGGTTATTGATGGAGAGCTTGTGAAAGAGATTGATTAAATTTATTTAAGTTAAGTTTTTTTTATGTCTAGTTCATATCTTGAGATTCTCAAATACGATTCTTCTTTTGATCATTCTTTTGCCGGAAAATATTTAAAAAATATCCGGCTGATGGTCATGCTTGTTTTATCGGTGATTTTAATTGGTGTTTATAGCTTTTTGGCGATTCCCCGAAGGCTTAATCCGGAAGTGAAAATTCCGATTATTATTGTTTCCACAGTTTTTCCCGGAGCGGCTCCGGGCGATGTGGAATCTTTAGTGACAATTCCTTTGGAAAACAAAATTAAAAGCATTAAAGGAATTACTGATTATTCTTCTTCCTCGCGCGAGAATTTTTCTTCAATCGTGGTTGAGTTTGAAAGCCAGATTGACCCGGAAGAAGCCAAAACACGGGTGAAAAGCGCGGTTGATGAAGTAAATGGTTTGCCGGATGATGCCACAACTCCTCAAGTTCAAGACCTTGATTTTGAAAATATCCCGATTTTGGTTTTTACTGTTTTTCAAAAAGGAAATGAAAACGTGGCAAGCTTAAGCCGCTTTGCCAAAAAAATTGAAAAAGAGCTTGAAAATATTTCCTTAATTGACCGGGTGGAGATTTCCGGGGCAGACAACCGAGAAATTCAAGTCATCATTTCCCGGGAAAAAATTAAAGAGTTTGGTATTGATCCATTAAGCCTTTCTTCGCTTGTGAAAGGGGCACTCAAAAGTTATCCGGCAGGAAGCGTGAGTACAGGTTCATCTGATTTTTCGCTCACTATTGAAAAATCTGCGGTTGACCTTGGCGCACTTCGGGAGCTGCCGGTTTCTTTTGGTGGAAAATCATACCGCCTCAAGGAAATTGCTGATGTTTTTGAAACTTCAGTTCTCTCTCAAACTCAAAGTTTTGGCGCTTACCCAGGTGAAAAACAAAAGCGGGCCGTCACTTTTTCGGTTTATAAAACCCGCGGAACAAGAGCCGATGAGGCGGGCTTGAAAATCCGTGAGGAACTTGCAAATTTCAAAAAACAAAATAACGGCGAATTTGAAGTGAGAACAGTTGAGGATTATTCCCAAATGATTGATGATCAATTTTCGGATCTTTCTGAAAATTTCATGCAGACTTTGGGTTTGGTTTTTCTTTCAATGTTTTTGTTATATGGCGCCCGCCAGGCGGGAATCGACGCTCTTGCCATTCCGCTTTCGCTTCTTGTGGTTTTTGGGGCCATGTATTTTTTTAAACTTGATTTAAGTTTTGTTTCCATTTTTTCAATTTTAATTGCCCTTGGTCTTTTTGTTGATAATGCGGTGGTGGTGATTGAGGCATATACCACTTATCATAAAACCGGTAAGTTCAGCCCCCTCCAAACCGCAATTCTTGTTTGGCGCGATTTTTGGCTGGAACTTTTTTCAATTAATCTTCTGACCGTTTGGTCGTTTTTACCGCTTCTTTTGTCTTCCGGAATTATCGGCGAGTTTATTTACCCTATCCCAATTATCGTTTCGGTGGCCATGATGGGATCTGTCGCGATTGCAATTTTTTTCACGCTTCCTTCAATGATGATTTTAAATTCGGATGGTTTTCCGCGGCGGTTGAAAGTTCTTTTGGGGCTTAGCGCGGGAATTTTGCTTTTTGTTTTAGTTGTTTTACTGACAATTAAAACGTTTTTGTTTTTGCCCTCAATAGTCATTTCCCTTCTCTTGTTTTTTATTATTGTTAAATTCCGCCGCCAAATTTTCGTTGATTTAAAAGATCGAAAAATAATTAAATTTTTGCTTCAAGCCACAAACACGGGTTTTATTTCTCTTGAGCCTTTGAGTCGGAGATATAAAAAGGCTTTGGTTAAAATTTTGGCGCGGCCGGATTTGCGAATTAAAACTTTGGGTTTAATTATTGCTTTCACACTCATTTCCTATTTACTTTTACCTTTAGGGGTTGTGAAAAATGAATTTTTTCCCAAAAGTGATTTTGACCGCGTTTATCTTCAGTTAGAACTGCCATCGGGAGCGGCCCAGGAAAAAACAAACATTGCGGCAAAAAAACTTCTTCAGCAGCTGACCGATTTAAAAGAGGGAGAATTTATCAGCGTGCGCACTGGTTCAGGCTATTCCGGCGGGTTTTCCTCTTCTTCAGGATCAAATAAGGCAATTGCCACTGTTAGCTTAAAAGATGCTTCCCAAAGAAGAAGTTCAATTGAAATTGCAAGCGAACTTCGAGAAAAATTTAAAAATTATCCTGAGGGAGTTGTGCAGGTTATTGAAGATTCAAATGGGCCGCCGGCTGGAAATGATTTGCAGCTTAACATTAGAGGAGACGATTCTGAAGTTTTAGACACCCTTGCCCAAAAAACTGAAAATTTTTTGAAAGAATTGGGGAAGGTCACCAACATTAATCGTTCCATCAAGCCAAGCGTTTCTCAACTGGTTTTTGTGCCGGAGCGCGAAAAAATGCAAAAACACCAGGTGACTGAAGGTCAAATTGGGCTGTGGCTGCGGATTTTTGCAACAGGGGCAACCTTAGATAAGGTGACTTTTGAAAATGAAGATTTTGATGTAGTGCTAAAAACAAGCCAATTGCAGGCGGCACCCGAAGAAATTAGCGCACTTGAGATTCCGGTATCAAAAGGATATGTCCCTTTGTCTGAACTTGGACATTTGGTTTTAAAGCCAAACCCCAGTTTAATCACCCGGGAAAATGGCAAGCGGACGATTTCGGTTTCGGCGGCGGCTTTATCAGGTTTTAACCCAGTGGCTCTAAATCAGGAGCTTGAAAAATTTGCCAGAGGTAAACTTGATTTGCCGGAAAATTATTCTTGGTCAATTGGAGGAATGAATGAAGAAAACCAAAAATCAGTGGAGTCCATAATTGCCGCCATGGGAGTTTCCGCCCTTCTTATTTTGGTGACCATGGTGATTCAGCTTGGATCTTTTCGCAAAGCTTTTATCGTGATTTTAGTGGTTCCCTTGGCAATTTCAGGTGTGCTTCTCCTTTTTGGGCTCACCGGTACGCCGCTTTCTTTTCCGGCTTTAATCGGGCTTCTCGCACTTTTTGGCTTGGTGATTGCCACATCTTTAATGATTGTTGACAAAATCAATCAGAATTTAGAAGCCGGCATGAAAACAAAAGAAGCAATTATTGACGCTTCCGTTTCCCGTTTTGAGCCGATTCTTTTAACCTCAGTTTCCCAAGTGATTGGGCTTATCCCAATTACGCTTTCTGACCCAATGTGGCAGGGAATGGGAGGGGCGATTATTGCTGGAATGACATTTTCCGGAGTTTTAATGCTTTTTTTCATCCCCATTGTCTACTTCTATTTATTTCCGGAAAAAGAGGAATCTCGAGGGCAGGTATAATTTTACGTTTACTATGGGTTCTTGACATGAGGGTGGAGCTTGGGTTAAAATCAACAATTGTCTTAAACAAAATATGACATTTTTTCTGTCTTTATAAAATTCTTCGGCCTTAGCCACCCAAGACTTCTTTAAGTCGTGCTAAGAGGAAGAAAAAGCGCGACACATTTTCAAAAAATTAAACGTAATGTTTTTGTGGGTTTATTGATTGGGGCTGTGGCTCAACTGGCTAAAGCACTACATTTGCAATGTAGGGATTGCGGGTTCGAGTCCCGCCAGCTCCACAAATAATGGCGAAGCTAACGGGATCCTCGAAATTGTAATTGCTCTTCGCAAGTGCGAAATCGCAAACAATTTCGGGACAATGAGGAGGCTAGGGGTTCCCCGCCCGCCACGCAAGCCGAGCTTGCGAGGCTTTGCGGGCAGGGAGTCCCCTCAAGTCCACACTTCGCCCTCATTAACAATTCGGGCTTCGCGTGGCAAGCCACCATAATGAAGGCGAAAACTAATATTTTATGAAACGAATAATTGTTAAAAATAGTGAAGGGAAAGAATGGATTAATATTAGATTAAATTTTTGGATGGCACTTGCCATGTTCTGCGTAATTGATTTTATTTTAATCATGCTTATTGTTGGATTTATTTACAAATGGAGAGTTGAAATAAAAGAGGAAAGATAAATTAAAAAAGAATTTATACTCTTCGCACTGGAAACACGCGAAAGTATAACTCCGTCTAAACTGATTTTGTCAGCCTGCGGCTGGCAAAACACAGTAAGACGGGTATAGGAGATAGATAAAAACTAACTGGAAAAAAGAGCAGTTGATTTTTATCTGTTTCTTAAAGAGGGAATTGCTCTTTAAAAATTTAGCACATTAAATTTGATAAGCCATTAAATTTAATGTGATTGGGTCTTTTTAAAATTATTTTATAACTAAGCCGCCATGCACCATACGGTGCATGGCTAGCGCCTTTTCAAAGGTGATAGCCGTGCGCTTATTGTGTGTGCATAGCCAAAAAAGAAAGCAAAATTTGCTACTCATGCAGACAATGGATGCCTAGGTAGATTTGACCGAGGAAGGACGCAGCAGGCCGCGAAAGTTGACGGGGATGCGCCAACAGCATGTGATCCGTCAGTTTCCGAATGGGGCAACCCACCCTCATCTTTTTGTTCTCACAAAAAAATTCGGGAAATTCGAAATCCTAAATTCGAAATTCGAAACAAATTCCAATCCAAAAAAAAGTTTTTATACATTTGAATTTTTAAAATTTGAACATTGTTTCGAGTTTCGTCATTCGAATTTTGGATTTAAAAATTTCAAAATAAAAATAGCGAGGATGAAAAGATGAGGGGGCATTTTAGTAAAATATCCAAATAGCTGAAATGCGGGAACCCGGGGAAGTGAAACATCTCATGTACCCGGAGGAAAAGAAATCAAAGAGATTCCCTGAGTAAGCGGCGAGCGAAAGGGGAAAAGCCTAAACCCGATCAGCAATGATCGGGGGTTGCAGGGCGGAAGACATGGTATTGTTTCAAGATAACAGAATAGCCTGGAAAGGCTAACCAAAGAGAGTGACAGTCTCGTATGTAAAATTGAGAAACAGCTTATTCCGTTCCTAAGTACCACGAGGCACGATTAAACCTTGTGGGAATCTGGGGTGACCACACTCCAAGGCTAAATATCAAATCTGACCGATAGTGAACGAGTACCGTGAGGGAAAGCGTGAAAAGCACCCCGAAAGGGGAATGAAATAGATCCTGAAATTGTCTGCTAACAAACAGATGAAGCTTGTGCGCGGCACAAGGAAATTCGAAGCACGAAATTCGAAACTCGAAACAAATTCAAAATTCAAATGACATAAATTAAAACACAAAAATGTTTAATTTTAATTTTGTTTTTATCATTTGAATTTTTGTCATTTTAATTTGTTTAGAAATTTCGGATTTCGAATTTAGGATTTTCTCGTGCTTCGCACGAGTGACATCGTGCCTATTGAAGAATGAACCATCGAGTTATGTGTATCTGTTCGTCTAAGCAATATTTATGTTGCGGAGGCAGAGTGAAAGCGAGGTCTAATTGACCTATTTTTTGACAGATACATCTAGACCCGAAGCCGGGTGAGCTAGCCTTGAGCAGGGTGAAGGCAAATGAAAATTTGCTGGAGGCCCGAACTCGTCAGAGTTGCAATTCTGTGAGATGACTTGAGGTTAGGGGTAATATGCCAATCGAACCCGGGGATAGCTGGTTCTCCCCGAAACATATTTAGGTATGGCGTTCCGTAATATTCTTTCCCGTGGTAGAGCACTGAATTGTTCTTGGCGTCGCAAGATGTCAAAATAAATCAAACTCCGAATGCAGGAAAAATTAGCGGAGCAGTCAGTAGTCGACGGCTAAGCGCCGACTACGCAAGGGAAACAGCCCAGATTTTCGTCTAAGGCCTCTAAATGTCAGTTAAGTGTAGAACGAAGTCAATATCCATAGACTCTTAGGAGGTTGGCTCAGAAGCAGCCATCCTTTAAAGAAAGCGTAACAGCTCACTAACGGATGGATGTTGGCGCGGAAAATTCACCGAGGCTAAAACTGACTGCCGAAGACAAAGGTGTCCACCTCATCGGTGGGCGCGGTAGGGGAGCTTTCTATCAGCAGTGAAGGTGTGTCGTAAGGCTATCTGGAGTTGATAGAAGTGTGAATGATGGTATGAGTAGCGAACTCAGGGTGAGAAACCCTGACGCCGAATGCCCAAGGTTTCCCACACAACGTTAATCGGTGTGGGGTTAGTCGGCCCTAAGGGAGAGCCTGATGGTGTATCCCGATGGACAAGCAGATAAAATTTTCTGCTACAAGAGTTGAATCGTTATCAGCAAAAAAAGTGACAAAATTAGAATATCCAAGCGTGGCTACGGTCGCGTTCAAGCAGTTAGCCAGCCTTTGTTGGAAAATCCGCAAGGGCGTTAAAGCGAGCTGTGGGAAAATTTTAAATTCGTTTAAGGTAATTTGGAGATTTTTAGTTTTCGAGAAAACCTTTGTTTGCGAGATTCAATTTTTACCGTACCTAGAACCAACACTGGTGGGCTGGTCGAGTAGACTAAGGCGTTCAAGTGACAGTGGATCAAGGAACTCGGCAATACAGCTAGACGTAAGTTATGCGAGATGTCTAACCCGTCGCAAGATGGGTCACAGCTAAAGATTGCTATGCAACTGTTTAACTAAAACACAGGTCCGTGCAAACCTTAAAAGGGAAGTATACGGGCTGACGCCTGCCCAGTGCCAGAAGGTTAAAATTCTTTCTGAGATTATATCAAGGAGGGGGTATAAGCCCTGGTGAACGGCAGCAGTAACTATAACTGTTCTATGGTAGAAGAATGGCTCGCTGCCATAGTAAAACTTGACTATATGCTGGAAACTTTCGATATTCGAAGAATACTCGTCAATTTAAATGACAGTGAAAATTTTTTCGAATGAAATAATCAGCAGGCAACCTGTAATTTATTTTACAGAGAGTCCTCAGAGACTATACGTCAAGCATCCCTCATTATTTGATGAGGGATGAAGATATAGTCCACATTTCTAAAATATAATTTAGAAATTTGAGCGAAATTCCTTGTCGGGTAAGCTCCGACCCGCACGAAAGGCAGAATGACATAGCGACTGTCTCGATCCACTACTTGGCGAAATTGAAATGGCTGTGAAGATGCGGCCTACTTGTCCTTGGACAAAAAGACCCCGGAAGCTTTACTGTATCTTGACACTGGTTTTTTGTTTTGAACTGTTTAGCGTAGGAGGGAGCCTTCGGGCGACGATGAAACACCTCTCTTTTGAAGCAAGAAACCTCATGTTGATCCCGCATAAAAATCCGGGCAACAGACACTGTCTGGAGGGCAGTTTAACTGGGGAGGTTGACTCCTAAATTGTAACGGAGTTGTACAAAGGTACCCTAGTCCTGGACGGAAATCAGGATATTAGCGTAAAGGCAAAAGGGTGCTTGACTGCGAGGCAAACGAGCCGAGCAGATACGAAAGTAGGTCTTAATGATCCTCGATTACTACGTGGGTAGTATCGGGCTTAACGGATAAAAGCTACTCCGGGGATAACAGGCTGATCGCATCCAAGCGTCCACAGCGACGATGCGGTTTGGCACCTTAATTTAATCATCGGGGTGCTATCTGAGTAATCAGATACCTTAAAATAAAATTGGCTAATATCGGTGAACTCCTAAGTTGACGCAAGTGGGGAAAATAAGTCATAATTAAATTTATGACATCGTCAACGGACAATACCGAGGGAAGTCTTTCGGAAGAACAAAATCAAATCATTACCGGTTGCCTTTTAGGCGATGGAGCAATGAGAATAAAAACAAATGCTCTTCTTGAGATAAATCATAGTTTTGAGCAAAAGGAATTAGTTGATTGGATTTACTCCGATTTAAAACAATTTGTTGGAACTGGGCCAAAAATACACAAAGGCAATGGAAAACGGATTGCATATCGTTTTACAACAAGAAGCCTTCCAGTTTTTACAAAATTCTATTATCGGTTTTTCAAAAACGGTAAAAAAACTGTTCCAACAGACTTAATTTTATTTCCTTTAACTATGGCAATTTGGTTTATGGATGATGGAACAAAAAGTAGAAGTTCCGTTTACCTTAATACTCAACAATTTTCTCAGGAGGAACAAATATTGTTACAAGAAGTATTAAAAAAACAGTGGGGAATAGAAACAACATTAAATAAAGATAAAATATATACTCGAATACGAATTCGAGTATCAAGCGTTAATAAGTTTGTTTCTTTAATTAAGCCCCATTTATTAAAAGAATTTTATTATAAACTTCCGAAATGACCCCGTATCGACTGAAGGCATAACTGCCTGAGATGGTCGCCTAACGCGACCATAATACGCCAACCCCTGCGCTACTTATGTAGTACAGGGTGAAGATATAGTCAGCGCTATAAGAAATTATAGATTCGACAGCGATGTCGGCTCATCCTAGCGCGGGGCTGAAGTCGGTCCCAAGCGTCCGGCTGTTCGCCGGTTAAAAGGGTACGCGAGCTGGGTTCAGAACGTAAAATTTCATTGCGTTCTACCACAGTAATGTGGTATAAAAAATACTGACTAAAATCGGTGAAACCCTATTTCTGTTATTCGAACTGACAAGAAAGGGTAACACCGAGGATAAGCCAAAAGATTTTTGACAAAAGAAGAAAAAGCATATATTGCTGGTTTTTTGGATGGCGATGGCTGCATTATGTTGCAGCTTATCTACCGCCATGATTATTTGCTTGGATATCAAATTCGAGCATCAATTGTTTTCTATCAAAAAACGCAATATAAATGGTTTTTAGAATGGATTAAAGAGAAATTAAATTACGGTTATATTCGTAATCGTAATGATGGAATGAGTGAATACACCATTGTTGGTGTAAAAGAAACTCGTAAAGTTATTAAGATTCTTTATCCATACATTCGACTTAAGAAAAAACAGGCAGATTTAACTTTACAAATTGCAAAATTAATGCCTACGTCTGGTCGAAAAATGACTGCTTTTCTCCTTTACACGATTTCGAAGGAAGTTGATAAATTTTTGGAGATAAATTATTCCAAAAAAAGAACAAATACTTCAAAAGTGGTTAAAAAGTTTTTAATAAGCAAAAATCTTTTGAATTCCGTAGAGACTGATTCCTAGGCCTGTGTGACAGCAGGCGTAAGATGAGATAGTGTTTATACATTATCAAATGTCAGCCCCCTCACCAATTGATGAGGGGTGAAGATATAGTCCATGCTTTAAGAAATTAAAGAATAACATGCGTGAGACAGTTCGGACTCTATCCAGGACAAGCGTTGATTCTTGAAGGGGAGTTGCCCATAGTACGAGAGGACCTGGGTGAACGAATCCCTGGTGTGCCGGTTGTTTCTTACAAAGAGCACTGCCGGGTAGCTATATTCGGAAGGGATAAGCGCTGAAAGCATCTAAGCGCCAAGCCCACCCCAAGATAAGGAATCGATATAGACTCGTGGAAGATTACCACGTTGATAGGCTGGAGGTGGAAGAGCCGTAAGGCTTTAAGCCGACCATGTCCTAATAAGTCGAAGGCAAATTTTGCTTTCACCTTTTGGTTAAAAAGCGGCTTAGTTATGAAATAAAAAAACATGTTTAGAAGATCCTGATTTTGTCATTCCGTGCAAGTCACAATCCCGAGCAAGTGAGGGACGCGAAGCGCGCGACACGGAATCTATACATATATTTGCTTTTTTGGGAGTTTTTGGTAAAATTGTTTTCAACATAAACAGAGACTTATTTTTAATTTTTCAATAATTATGGAACAACCAATACAAAGTCTAGGGAAAAATGAAATTGCAGAAAGAAGCAGCGGGAAAGTTAATAGACATATTGCAAAATAAGCAAATTGCTCTTTAACAACTTGATAGAATTTTGAAAACGCCAAACGTTTTTGATACGATAAAAGGTATATGATTACTGCCCAAATTCTCAAAAAGAGGCCAACACTCTTTTATCGTC
>JBGSIU010000017.1:0-6218 GCA_041742375.1 Patescibacteria group bacterium | reverse complement strand
GCTGTCCACAATTTGATTTCGCAAAGGAAAAGCGGAATTCCCCCCAAACCCCCCTTCCGCTTTTCCTTTTCTCAAACGGAACGGGAACGGAAGCATGCGGGCAAAAATTCCTTCCCCCCAACCCCCTTCCTTTTTGCCCGCTGATTGCCTGCCCGCCTCTGGAGGGGGCTTCGCCCCCAAAATTTTTCGGCGGACGGATTTTTCGGCGGACAGATTCTTTTCCTTGCCCCACCCACCGTGCGCGGAAAAGTTTAAGGAACTCCCCAAAGATTCATTTACAAAATTGTTAAAATCAGTTATCATTATAGTATCAAGAAAGAAACCTTTATATTATATTCTATATACTATAATGTTATACAATTAAGAAAGATATGTCAAATAATAAAATTGCGGATAACTTAAAGAAACTACGGGCTAAAAAAGGGCTATCTCTCGAAAAGATTGCTCGCCTTGCCGATTTGTCGCTTAACACTATTGTTAAGGTTGAAAATGGCGTCAATACAAACCCGACCATTGAAACACTAACCAAAATCGCCAAGGCGCTTGAAGTTGGTGTTGATGATTTAATAAAGTAGATTTATGGCAAAAGATTATTCAAAATTAGAAAAAGACGACTTGCTCAAAGTCATTGAAAAACTAGAATCCCGCAAAAAATACGGGCTAGTTTGGGACGAAGAAAAAACCAAAGAGCAATTTGAAAAAGAATCGGAAAACGCCTTGCCTGTTTTGAAAGAAGTCAAAGGAAAAGAAATCAAAACCGATCTGGCAAAGCCGACTAACATTTTGATTGAGGGCGACAATTATCACGCATTATCTGTTTTGAATTACACACACCAAGGCAAAATTGATGTTATCTATGCTGACCCACCTTACAACACTGGAGCAAAAGATTGGAAATATAACAATAGTTTTGTTGATAGTAATGATACATACCGACACAGTAAGTGGCTGTCCTTTATGGACAAAAGACTCAGACTCGCAAAGAATCTTTTAAAAGAAAACGGCATAATATGCGTGACTATTGATGACTATGAAATACCAAGATTGCTGATTTTAATGGAAGAAATTTTTGGCGAATTTAATCATTTGGGAACAATAGCAATAAGAAATAATCCAGCAGGAAGATCAACAACAAAAGGGGTTTCAATTACTCATGAATATGCTATTTTTTTCGGAAAGTCATCTTCATCTCAAGTTTATCGGTTAGAAAGAAATCAAATACAAAAAGATAGATACGACCAGAAAGACGAAAAAGGATTTTTTGAGTGGGTAAATTTTCGAAAACCGGGAAGTATGCGTATTGAATCGCCTAGTATGTTTTATCCTATTTTTGTTTCAAAAGATTCGGTAAGGATTCCTGAAATGCAATATGATTCAACAACTGAAGAATGGGTTGCTAAAGAAAAACCAAAAAAAGATGAGCAAATTTTATATCCCATTGATGATAACGGGGAGGAAAGGCGTTGGCGTTACGGCGTGGAAAGAGCCAGAGCAGAATTCGATCAATTTAAAACAAAAATTCAAAAAGGGAAACTGCATGCTTATGTTAAAGGCAGAATAAATGATGACGGTATTTTGCCGATGACATGGTGGGATAAAAAAGAATATTCATCAACGGCATACGGAACTAACTTACTTAAAGATATATTTGCAGAGCTTCAAGTTTTTTCTTATCCGAAATCAATTTTCGCTGTTATGGATTGTTTAAGGGTTATGTCTGACAAAAAGGATGCAATTATATTAGATTTTTTTGCTGGTTCTGGAACTACAGGACATGCAGTATTGAAACTTAATCAAGAGGACGGAGGAATACGATCATTTATTTTGTCTACCAACAACGAGAATAATATCTGCGAAAAAATTACTTACGAAAGAGTTAAGAGAGTAGTTAATGGATATAAAGACAGAAAGGGAAAGAAAATCGAGGCACTTGGTGGAAATTTAAAATACTACAAAACCGCTTTTGTAAAAAATTCTATCAGCCGAGATGATTTGAAAATGCGAATTACACGTGAATGTACGGAAATGTTATGTTTGCGCGAAGGAATTTTTAATGAAGTGAAAGCCAAGCCCGATTATCATATTTTTGAACAAAATGGCAGAATTATGGGCGTGTATTATTCAATGGAACGGGACAGCTTAGCGCAATTAAAAAAAGAATTGGACAAAATGGAGGGCGAAAAGATTTTGTATTGTTTTACTTTTGATCCGCTCGGACTGGACAAAAACGATTTTGCCGATTGGCAAGGTGTGAGTTTGGAGCCGATTCCACAAAAAATATTAGATATTTACGAGCAAATTTATGAATATTAATCTTAAAAATTATCAGGAAAAAGCGGTCAGCGAACTTATCGCCATTTTCAAAACACTTCTTGTAAAAGAGGAGCAAAAGAAAGTGTGTGTTTTTCAAGCGCCAACAGGTAGCGGGAAAACTTTGATGACTGCCAAGTTTATCGAAGAAATTATCAGAGAATTGCCAGAAATGGATTTGTGTTTTGTTTGGATAAGTATCGGCAAGGGCGAACTGCATTTGCAAAGCAAACATAGTTTGGAGCGAGTATTTGGCGGAGCACCAAGAGTTTCGCTGGTGGAAGAAGAATTTACTGGTGGGCGCGAAAGAATTATCCGCAACGAGGTTGTTGTCGTGAACTGGGAAAAATTGCGAAGCAAAGAACGAGAAACTGGCGATTGGAAAAATATTTTGATGAAAGACGGCGAAAAATTGAATTTTCGCGATGTGCTTTCCAAAACCCGCGAACAGCGAAAAGTCATCATGATAATTGACGAAAGTCATATTGGCGCGACCGCCGAGCGAACCAACGAATTGCGCGACGAGATAAACGCTGATGTTATTTTGGAAATGAGCGCCACGCCGAAAATTACGCCCGATCCAAGAGATTTGGCGCGCGGAACAGCTGGCTATGTTTTTGTTGAGCCGAAAGATGTGATTGACGAAGGAATGATCAAAAAGGAATTGATTATAAATGAGAAAATTGACGAGATAACCGACGACGAGGCAGATTCGCAAGAAGTTGTTTTGCAAACGGCGTACAAAAAACGATTGGAACTGAAAAAACTTTTTGAAAAAGAAAAAGCGAATATCAATCCGCTTGTTTTGGTGCAGATTCCGACCGCCGAAGCTGGCGAGGATAAAATAAAAGCGGTGAGAAAGTTTTTAGCAGATAAAGGCATAACCGAACGAAAAGAGGGCGTGGGCAACGGCAAGCTCGCCATTTGGCTTTCGGAGCAGAAATCGGAAACTTTGGATTGGGTGTCAGAGCCAGACAATGAAATTGAATTTTTGATTTTCAAACAAGCGATTGATACTGGCTGGGATTGTCCGCGCGCGCATATTTTGGTGAAATTCCGTGAATCGCACAGCGAAACTTTTGAAATCCAAACTGTCGGGCGTATTTTGCGTATGCCCGAACAAAAACATTATGCCAGCGAGGATTTGAATCGCGGATATATTTATACCAATGTCCAAAGTATTATTGTCAAAAAAGAAGAATACAATCCGAACATCATCAAGCATTTGAAAGCCGTCCGCAAAGAAGTGTACAAGCCGATCAAATTGACTTCATACTATAAATCGCGCGCGGATTATGGCGATATTACTTCCAGTTTTTCGGCTGTGTTTGAAAAAACGGCGTGCGAACATTTTGGCTTGAAAGGCGACCATACAATGTTTGCCCAAAATGTCGCAAAAGTGGAAAAGGAAGGCGTGATTTTAGATGTAAAAAAATATCAGCAAGACATAATCGCCAACGCCAAAATTGAAGGCACGACTTTTGATGAGATAGAAGGCAAAATTGATTCCGCCGCGCGCGCTCGCCTCACGATTGCGGGCAATGATTTGCAAGCATTGTTTGAACAGATTATCAAAGAGCGCCTCGGCTCGTTTAAAAACGTCAAAAGGTCTGTGCCTGCGGTAAAAACGGCGCTTTATACTTGGTTCAGAAAATATCTCGGTTCAAAAGCATGGCCAGAGGAAATGATATTGGTGCAAATGGTTTTGGCGCACAACGGCAACAGAAAGCAGTTTGAAGAAATCTTGGCGAGCGCGATTGAATCATACAAAGCTGTTCGCGAAAAAGAAATTTTGAAGCGTGTTGAGGAAAGCGAGCAATTTTACGATTTTGAAATTGCCAAAGAGAGCTTTTTCAATCAACACACAGACGAACGCGTAGAGCATGAAAAATTTGTTTATGAGCCATGCTATTTGTCCGCTTCTCGCCTTAATCCCGAAAAGAATTTTGAAAAGTTTTTATCCGAAAACAGCGACAAAATAGTTTGGTGGTGGAAGAACGGCGAAAACAAGCAGGATTATTTTGGCATTAAATACGAATATCCTGTCGGAGTAATCCATACTTTCTATCCTGATTATTTGGTGCAATTAACTGACGGACGAATTGGGATTATTGAAACGAAAGATATGGGAGATCGCGACGGCGGAAACTATACAAAAGCTAAAGCGGAAAAGTTGCAGGAATATATCAAACAGCAGAAAGGTCAAAAACTTTTCGGTGGTATTGCGATTGAAAAAAGCGACGGCTGGAAAATAAACCAAAAAGAAAAATACGATTGGAGCAAGTGCGAAAAGAAAGATTGGAGCGATTGGGAAAAATTGGATTTGAAATAAAACTATGGCAACAACTATTACAACATCATTCCAAAAACTAAAAGAAAACCTTGAAATAACAGGGCTTCAAAAAAGCACAACTTCAACTCGTCAAGAAAATGTTCGCGATGTTGTGGCGAATGAAATGGATGTTTTAGATTCTTTTTTAACTGGCTCATATGCAAGATCAACAATGATTGCTCCTCTCGTGAAAGCAGATATTGATATTCTCATTGTTCTTGATCCGAAATATTTTGAGTCAGACGGACAGGCAAGTTTGTTGGATAAAGTAAAAAGAGCGTTACTAAAAACCTATACAAAAACTCCAAAAATAAGCAGAAACGGACAAGCAGTTACTATCACTTTCACGGATTTTATTGTTGATGTTGTTCCTGCTTTTAATAGAAAGGGTGGAGGTTATTTAATCCCAGACACGATTCCGAAAGTTTGGATAGCCACAAACCCCAAAATCCATGTTGATGTAATGGCTAGCGAAAACAAAAGTCATAATGGCGATTTAGTACCAATTATAAAAATGGTTAAAGGCTGGAACAAAAATATCAACGATGATTTTGTTTCATTTTATTTAGAATTATTAGCAATCAAGATTTTTAAAAATGTTACTATCAACGACTATCCCAGCGGAATGAGATTTTTCTTTGATAAAGGACGGGAGGCAATAAAATATAAAGTTCAAGATCCAGTTGAATATGGCAGTCAAATAAATCCATTAAGAAATTGTCAAACTGTTGATAACGCAGTAGGTAGATTTGAAACTGCATACAATCGGGCAATTAAAGCTGAACAGTATGCTAAAAATGGAAATACTGAAAATGCTATTGATGAGTGGAAAAAAATATTTGGTGATTATTTTCCAGCATACGGATAAATTAAAATACTATGAATGATAAAGAAAAAATTATAAACGAGGCCAAAAGAATTGAGGAAGACAGTATTTACTCTGCCAAAGGTCATTTTTATGCTGGTCAATGTTGGGTAAATATGAACCTTTGGCTCGGCGGAATTTCCGCTGTTCTTTCTGCAATCGCTGGGGCTTCCGCTCTATCTCAATTCGATTATCACAACATCGTCGCTGGCGGACTTTCAATTATTGTAGCTGGCTTAACTGCTGTGATTACTTTTATAAATCCAAGCGAGCGATCAGTCGTTCATCAAAAGATTGGAAACGAATATAATGCTTTGCGAAATGATACAAGAATATTTTATGATATTGAGGTTAATAATATGGACGAGAAACGGGCGATTGAAGATTTGAAAAAGTTAAACGATAAAAGAAACAAATTAAATTTGGAATCCCACCAAATCCCCAAATGGGCTTTTGAAAAAGCCCGAAAAGGGATTGAAGAAGGAGAAGCAAAATACAAAGTTGATAATTAAAAAGAATCCCGCCGAAAAATCCGTCCGTCCGAAAGTTTTGGGGGCGAAGCCAAAGCAGGCGGGCAAAAAGGAAGGGGGTTGGGGGGAAGGAATTTTTGCCCGCATGCTTCCGTTCCCGTTCCGTTTGAGAAAAGGAAAAGCGGAAGGGGGGTTTGGGGGGAATTCCGCTTTTCCTTTGCGAAATCAAATTGTGGACAGC
>JBGSIU010000016.1:0-44751 GCA_041742375.1 Patescibacteria group bacterium | reverse complement strand
ATTACTTTCATAACAATTGTAATTATTGACTTACGCCATTTTTATTGCAACAAGAAAACTCTCAAAAATGATGAAAAATATGGCATCATTTTTGGTTTAGTCGCAACAAAATTTCAGGCTCATTTTTAATTAGGCAAGACTCACGGTTGTTTTTCGAGACGGTCTTGGATATTATATCCAACCTGACACTGATGACCATGCTGTTGTGAGTTTCCCAGAAATCAAAACAGACGAACTTCCTAAAGGTTATCAAGTTGGTGATAAAATCAAATTTTCAATGGACCTTGATAGAAGCGGCAATGCGGAATTTTACGCGAAAGCAAAACCAGATAAGAAAAAGGGTTAATCCTTAATTATTAAGCAAAATTTGGCAAATATAATTTTTGAGGGCAAGCAAGAAAAAAGTTTCTGATTTCTTGCACTCCCCGCAACCGCGCTATCAAAGAAAAAAAGACAGTCTGATGACTGTCTTTTTTTCTTCCAGCGCGGCCATGCTGGAACAAGGAGCGAAGCGACGAGTTTAATATCTTTTGAAAAATATTTTTTAATGGATTTAATTGTAAAATATAGTTATGTTTAATAAATTTCCATATCCTATCACCATTAAAATCATTAATGAGCCCGACGCTTCTGACGCGCCGTTTGTGGCGTATATTCCCGAATTTGATATATCTTCATGCGGAAAAACTGAGGAGGAAGCAACCAAAAATGTAAAAGAGGTTCTAAATATCACGCTTGAAGAAGTGAAAAAATTTTCACCGCTATTAAAGAACAATGGCACGTAGACAAGCCAAATTGTGTTTAACATTAACGAGTTTACTATGAAAAATTTAATAAAAATTTCTAATTTAACAATTAATAATCTTAAAAGTGGAAGGTTTGAAAAAGAACTTCCAGAATTTTATGCTTTAAAGAAAAACGTCGAAGACAACCCTTGGCACAAAAATCAAGATACTTTTTTTCATACAATGTGGGTTTTAAAACGCTTACAAGAAAATTTAAAAAGATATCCTCGTCTTAAAAAATATCTTAATCAGAAGATTGATAAAAATTCCCGCCGCAATATTTTATTTTTAGCAACGCTTTTTCATGATATCTCAAAACCAAATACTAAAATTATTACAAAAGAAGGATGGACAATGTTTCCGGGTCATGAGAAAAAAGGAGAGGTTTTAGCAAAAAAGATCTTAAGAAAAGTTGATTTATCAAAAGAAGAGGTTGAAAGAATTTGCCGAATCATTTCACATCACGATGTTTTGCATATGGCGGCTGGGGAATCAGATAATAAAGAAAGTTTCCAAAAAATAAAGGGCGATTTTCATGATGTTTATATTGAGCTTTTGCTTCTTAGCAAATCCGACACCGAAGGGTGCAACCTTAAGGAACTTGATCCTAAAAATTATCAAAAACGAATAAAATTTTTCAGAAAAGAGCTTTCGAGTTTTACAGAAGTTAGTTTGCCAGCTTGACAGCAAGACAGCTTGCTGGTAAAATGGTGATATATGCAAACACAAACTTTTCCTAAAACCAAAGTTACTACCTATATGGACACAAATTTTTACTACGAAGTGAAAAAACGTGCGCTGGAAAAGCGACAGACCATTAGTGATTATTTTTACAAATTGGCAAAAGAAGACATTATGATTCCTGTCGAAACAAAAACTAAACGAAAAAAAAGCAGTTTTGATAAACTTTGTCCTGGGTTTAATCTTGGACCAATTAAAGGAATTTTAAGCCGTGAGGAAATCTACGATTATGATTTTGTTTGATACCAATATCTTGGTATATTCGCAATTACTAAAAGATCCACGCTCCGCCTTTTGCCGCCAATGGATTAAAAAATCTGAAAATCACGAACTTAAAGGTATTGTTTCTCCGCAAAATCTCATTGAATTTATTTCAGTCATGATAAAGACTAATCGAATTCTTAAAAAGAAAGTGGAAATCAACCGTTATGTTAAAGTTGAAAACCATTTGCAAAAATTCTTACAAGTGGTTTTCCCAAACAGCCAAACATTAACAATATTTAATCATTTAATTACAGATAAAGTCGCTTCTTCAAAAAAAGTTTTTGATATCTTTCTCGTCGCCACCATGCTTTCCAATGGCGTCCGCCAAATTTTAACCTATAACGCTAAAGATTTTGCTGAATTCAAAGAAATTAAAGTGATTTCGCCCGAAAAAAGCTTGACAAGGCGTGATATACTTAAAACATAACAATAATTAAATCCTTTGATCCGAATGGTTGGAATCGGGGAGGAGCTCAAAAATATGAGCCGGAGGCGAAACCGTATAAAGCCTGCAACGTGTGTCGGAGAAATTCGGAGCACGTCATGAATGAGTCTATCTCATTTTTTTGACATCTCCTTTTTCGTAAGGAGATTTTTTTGTAGAAAATGAGGTAGAGAAGCAAGGTGGCACCGTCCTGAGCGGAGTCGAAGGACCCTTGTAAAAATTTATCACGTTTTTTTCGTGATGGAATTTTTGCAAGGGTCTTTTTTTGTGATAACAATAAAGAAAAATGAATTATATTAAATGATTTGAAACATTTAGTGTAATTCATTTTGCAAACCATGCTAATAGAGCTTAAGGCAAAAGCAGAACAGGAAGAAATCATAACCGAGCTTCCCATAATTCACGCTTATGACGAGTTCTATCAATTTGTCCGGCAAGCGATGATTCGGGGGTGTGAGCAAATTGATGGAAATGAAATTCCGATTAAATATTTTGGGATTAAAAAACAGCTATTTCAAAATTTGCCGGAAAAATATCAATCGCCAATCATGCGTCGAGAAATGGATAAATTTAACGCGCAAAGATTAATTAGCTGTGATCCATTTAGAAAATTGTTTAAAACTCTTATTCCGGCAATTTTAGATCGGACAAAACATGCTCAAAAAACACGCAAGGCGTTTTTTGATGGTTTTCCTACAGGGGAAGTCGAAAAAATTGCACCCTGTCTGTTTTTTTCAGAGAAAGACAAAATTGGTGGTTTGACTGTTGTCAAAGATTTATTTTCACAAGGCGCAACATATTTAATTGATAAAGGTGGAAGATTAGTTTTACTTCCTGAATTAAATGTACGCGAATTTTTACGAGATGATTTGCGCTTAATTAAAGAGTCGCAGATTATCAACCTTTAAACATATGAAAAACAAAAAAATGATTGTTATTCTAGGTGGTATGGGACCAGAGGCCTCAAATAAACTTTACCAACTTCTAATTGAGAAAGCGAGGAAGATTTATCATGCCGAAAATAATGAAGACTATCCGGAAATTTTAATTGATTCAATTCCTGTGCCAGATTTTATTTCCGATGAAAATCAAAAACAAATTGCCAAACAAATGTTAATCGAGAGAGTTAAAAATTTAAGCAAATTGCCAATTGGTAATTTTTGCATCACCTGTAACACGGCTCATATTTTATTACCAGGATTACAAAACCAAACACAAATTCCATTTATTTCAATTATTGAAGAAGTAAGCATGACCGTACAACAGGCTAAGATCGGGATTGTCGGACTACTAGGTTCACCCGTTTTGATTAAATCAAACTTATACCAAAGATCGTTGGAAAAATTTGGAATTAAAACATTAATTCCTGTGGAAAAAGACATTGAAAAATTAGGTGAAATTGCCAAGCAGATCGTGGCAGGAAAATACAAGAGGAAAAAGCATGAGATTCTGGAAGTTGCTAATTTTTTAAAAAAGCAGGGGGCGGAAGGAGTCATTTTGGGTTGCACTGAACTGCCGCTCGTATTCCCAAAAGAATATGATTTGCCAATTTTTGATAGCTTGGAAATTCTAGCAGATAAATTATTGCAAAAATATTATAATTAATAATTAATAGAAACAATAAATGATTTTTGAAAAAAACAAAAATCTTTATTTTTTCGGAAAAAATCAAAATGGAAAAAATTGTGGAGGAATATTCAAAAAAATTAGAAAAGCTTGGAATAGAACACTCGTTTGTAAAACATCCACCGCTTAAAGAAGTGGCAGACATCATGAGACATTTAGGTTTACCTTTATCTGATGGCTTTTCCACGCTTGTCATGAAAGCCGACGACCAATACGTGGTCGTTATTAGACGTGATGATTGCCGCCTGGATTATAAAAAAATCAAAAAAATACTTCACGCTTCAAACTTAAGAATTGCGGAAGAGGCGGAATTTGAAAAAATGACGGGTTTAAAAAGCGGCGCCGCCCATGTTTTGATTCCAAATTTTAAAATATTTTTAGATAAGCGGCTTTTTGAAAAAGAATATTTACTTGGCGGTTGCGGAACTTTTGAATATTCCTGCCGATATAAAACTACCGATTTGCAAAAAATTCCAAATAGCCAAGTTGATAGTTTAACTCAGGAGGGAGGAATAATTGCTTCCGAAATTTCCCAAACCGGAACTATTTTGACGGGAATCACGCCTTCTGGATCAGGGCACGCGCATATTGGAAATTATTCAGGAGCGGTTGAACAATTTATTAAGCTTCAGCAAAAAGCCCAAAAAGCATATTTTTTTATCGCAGATTTGCATGCCTTAACAACAATTCAAAACAAAGAAGAATTACAAAGAAATGTTGAAAGCCAAGTCTTAAACTATTTAGCACTTGGTATTGACCCTGAAAAAGTAATCTTTTATCGCCAGTCAGATATCCCAACACACACAGAATTGCAATCTATTTTAAATAATGTGACACCTCTTGGTTTAATCAAACGTTGCCATGCTTATAAAGACAAATTACAGAAAAATGAGGATGAAGAAAATATTAATATGGGGCTTTTCAGCTATCCAGTTTTAATGGCAGCTGATATTCTTCTGTATGATGTTGACTATGTGCCGGTTGGCGATGACCAAAAACAACACATCGAAATTACGAGAGACGTCGCAGATTATTTTAATAAAAAATTTGGCGAAACTTTTAAATTACCAAAGGGTCATTTAACAAAAATACTCGTGGGAACCGAAGGTCAACGCAAAATGAGTAAGGGGCTCGGAAACGTTATTAATATTTTTGAAGATGAGGCAATAATTAAAAAGCAGGTGATGAACTGTTTCACTGACCCGACAAGAAAAACGGCGACAGATCCGGGGCACGTGGAAGGCAATCCGGTTTTCATGTATCATGATCTAATTAATGACAATAAGGAAGAAGTTAAGGATTTAAAGGAGCGCTACCAAAAAGGAACTGTGGGAGATGTGGAAGTCAAAGAAAAATTATATGCGGCCTTAATGAAGAAATTCCAAAAAGAGCGGGCGCGATATGAAGAGTTAAAGAAAAACCCAGACAAAATCAAAAAGATTCTGGCAGAAGGAGCAGCAAAAGCCAGAAGTCAAGCCACCAAAAAAATGATGGAAGTGCGTGAGAAAATTGGAATTACTAATAAATACTCAAGTTTTTCTTATTGATATTTATCTTTAACTTGGAAAAGGATATAGAGCCCGATGACAACTCCGATTATCCCCCCAATGGAAATCGAAAAAATTTGATAAACTGCGCTTACCAAGCTGGCAAAGAAAAGCAATCTCCAGCCTTGTTTTCTTTTGGCAAAAAGATGAGGCAAGGCTATGATTTCAATCACCACGCTTATCGCCAAGATGACAAGAGACAAATAATAAGTTGGGGCAAGGGCGGCGACACCAGCACCGGCTAAAAATAAAGAACTGCCGAAAAGCGCACCCATGCCGATGACCGCCAAGAAAGCCGGAATGGCCATTAAAATGCCAAGGACAATGAGCCATGGCGCAAAATTCACAATGACATCTTTAATGTTTTCCGGGAGTTTTGGCGCTTTTTTACCAAGATAATCATCCAATAAGTTTTCAAGCTGAGAAAGAGAACCTTTAAGATCGGCCTTGGGTTGAGATTGAGATTGGGTTTCAGACATAAAAAGAAAAATTTTATAAATAAATTTTGAAAAAGTTTTTTCAAAATTTTTATTTATATAATCTTAAAAAGATATTACAAAAAAATTATAACATTAAACCGGCGTAAAAAAAACTGCGCAAGAGATGATATAATTCCTAAGTACATATGGAACAAACAACTAAACCAAATTCGGAAAATCCACCTGAAAAAAAATTAAAGAAAATTTTTGAGCTAAAGCTTGATCTGCGAAACATTTTTACAATTCTAATTGGCATTTTTTTAATTTATTCTTTTTACTCCGCTTACGCTCAATTTGAAGACGCCAGCATTAAACGCCCGCTTTCTTCAGTGATTAACGATGTTAAAAACAATAAAGTGAAAAAAATCGTCACTGAAGACAATAAACTCTATATTGAATACAGGAACAACAAAGAAAAAGGAATTGTGGCTATTAAAGAACCCGGAACAAATATTTATACTATTTTTCATGACGCCGGCGTTGATCCGAAAAATATCACCATTGAAAACAAAGACACATTAAGCTCTGCAAATTTAATTAATATCGGTTTAAACGCATTGGGAATTATTTTGCCTATACTTTTCTTTCTTTGGCTTTTTCGCCAGGCGCGTGGTGCGCAGGATTCAATTTTTTCTTTTGGCAACTCCCGCGCCAAAGTTTTCAGCCAGGAAAAACCAAAAATACTTTTTAAAAATGTGGCTGGCGTGGATGAAGCCAAACAAGAATTATCCGAAGTTGTTGATTTTTTAAAAAATCCAAAAAAATACCAAGCGCTTGGCGCCCGAACTCCAAAAGGCGTGCTTTTGGTTGGACCGTCGGGAATCGGCAAAACTCTTCTGGCCAAAGCCGTGGCCGGAGAAGCCCATGTCCCGTTTTTCTCCATGGCGGGTTCTGAATTTATGGAAATGCTTGTTGGCGTAGGCGCTTCACGAGTTCGCGACCTTTTTGGCACCGCCAAGAAAAACGCGCCGGCAATTATCTTCATTGACGAAATTGATGCAATTGGCCGGACCCGTTCTCGCGGCGTAGTCGGAGGACACGATGAACGCGAACAAACTTTAAATCAGATTCTTGTTGAAATGGATGGCTTCACGCCAAATGACAATGTTATCGTTTTGGCCGCCACCAACCGAGGTGATGTTTTAGACAGCGCTCTTCTCCGGCCGGGCCGTTTTGACCGCCGCGTGATTCTTGATATGCCGGACATTGAAGGCCGCAAAGCAATTCTTGAAATTCACCGCCAAGGAAAGCCTATCAATCTTTCTGTTGATTGGGGAAAAGTGGCTCAGCGCACGGTTGGATTTTCCGGGGCAGATTTGGAAAACATGTTGAATGAAGCGGCGATCCGTGCTGCCAATTCAAACAAAAAAGACATCAATATGGATGATCTTGAAGAAGCGGCAACAAAGGTGAAAATGGGGCCGGAGAGAAAAAGGCTCCAACAAGATGAAGATAAAAAGATTACCGCCTACCACGAATCCGGCCATGCTTTTGTGTCATATTTTTCTCCGCAAATGGATCCAGTTCACCGAATTTCTATCGTATCCCGCGGAATGAGTTTAGGCTACACTTTAATCCCACCGTCTCTTGACCGCACTCATGAAACAAAATCTCATTTATTAAATTTAATCGGCGTGATGCTCGGTGGACGCGCGGCTGAACAGTTAATTTTTAACGAAATGACAACCGGGGCATCAGATGATATTAAACGGGCGACAAAAATCGCCCAAGAAATGGTAATGATTTTTGGCATGAGCGATTTAGGGCCAATAAACCTTGGGCCATATACCGATGAAGATTCGCCGTATTATTATGAACCGCCGAAAGTATCCGAAGAAACCCAGAAAAAAATTGACGCGGCGGTGAAAAAAATCATGGATGAAGCCTACACCCGCGCCAAAACCATTCTTCTCCAGAACCGTGCCAAACTTGATGTCGTGGCCGGAGAGCTTCTTAAAGTGGAAACAATGGATGGGGAGAAGTTTAAAGAGTTGATGGAAAAAAATTCCGCGAGGCCGCTTTAAAAACTGGAGAAATAAAGTAAAATAATCCTCATGGGTAAAACCTTTCTTTTCATCGACGGGTCAAATTTATACGGCGCGCAATTTGAGCTTTTTGGCCCGCGCTCGTTTTTAGATTTTTCAAAATTTATCAAGGAAGTTGAGAAAGGATTAAAACTTAATTTTGACAAAATTTATTTTTATGCTTCATACTCTCCGAAAACAAAAAAACCAACTAAAAAACAAAAATCATATTTAAAAAACGAAGGGTTATTTTATAAAAGCGTGCGGGAAACAAAAAACGTGGAGTTTTTTAAAGGTTATCGTTCTCCAACATCAGGAAAGGAAAAAGAGGTTGATGTGAAATTGGCCGCCGATTTAGTTGATATGGCTCACAGAAAAAAGTTTAATCAAGTCTTTCTTTTAACTGGAGACGCCGATTTTCTTCAAGCATTATTAATAATTAAAAAATTAAACTGCTGGATTAATATTCTTTGCTTGGAAAATAGAATTATGTATCAAGGGGTTTTTCGTTTTAGAAATTATATATTGAGTTTTAGTGGCAAAGAAAAGAAAATAAGAAAAAACATCAAACTAAATATTATAAAATTGGATAAAAATTGTATTTCTGAATTTAAATAACAAAACCCGACATGCATGCATGCCGGGTAGATTAGCTTTAATATAGCATATGGAGGAAGAAAATGTCAAGCGGTTCGTTTTGATCGATGGCAATGCCCTGTTACACCGGGCTTATCATGCCATGCCGCCACTCACAACCTCAAGTGGAGAATTAATTAACGCCGTTTATGGCTTCACCTCAATGCTTCTTAAAATATTTTCCGATTTGCATCCGGAATATGTCGCGTGCGCCTTTGACATGAAAGCGCCCACTTTCCGCAACATTGAGTTTGTTGATTACAAAGCCAAGCGTCCTAAAATGGATGAGGAGCTAGTCGGCCAAATTGAACGCATTCATGAAGTCGTGAGAACTTTAAACATTCCCATTTTTGAAGTTGAAGGATACGAAGGAGATGATGTGATCGCCACGCTGGCGGAGCAAACCAAAAACACACAAACAATTATTGTCACCGGCGACCGAGATGCTCTGCAACTCATTGACAAAAATACTCTTGTCTATTGCCCCTTAAAAGGCCTTTCTAATCCAATTTTATACGATGAAAAGCGTGTTCTTGAAAAATATGGTTTATACCCAAATCAAATTGCTGATTATAAAGCTTTGGCCGGAGACGCATCAGACAACTATCCGGGAATTGCCGGCATCGGGCCAAAAACCGCCACCGACTTGCTCCAAAAATTTGGAAGTCTTGATGAAATTTATAAAAATATCAACGAAATCAAAAATGAAAAATTAAAAAATAAATTAACTGAAAATATCGATTTTGCCTATAAATGCCAAAAATTAGCGCGTGCCGTGCGCGATGTGCCAATCACACTGCATCTTGAGGATTGCCGGCTGATTAATTATGATTATGATAAAGTTTCTAAATTGTTTGCCGAGTTGGAATTTCGCTCGCTGGTGAAAAAGTTGCCCGGGCACTGTGAAGAGAATAATAGAAAACCTAGCAACGCGGAGACACGAAGAGTAAATCGAAACGCGGAAAAGCAGGAAAATAAAGATCAAATGGGACTATTCTGAATTTATCCGTTTGTCATTCCCGACTACCATATTTTTACTTGTCATCCCAGATGAGGCTTTCGGCCTCAATCTGGGATCTATATAATAAATGATCGGGAATCCAGATATTAATGAATAGATCCCGGATCGCTTAATTATTAAAAATAATTTAGTTGTCCGGGATGACAAAATACAAATGAAAGTCGCTCTTGTCCACGACTACCTTCGGGAATACGGCGGCGCCGAACGGGTGCTTGAAGCGCTCCATGAAATTTGGCCGGATGCGCCACTTTATACTGCTCTTGTTGACCAAGAAGGGATGGGAAAATTTTGGAAACGCTTTAGCAATTGGAAAATTCACACCTCTTCCATGCAAAAGTTTTGGCTGCTTCGTAAATTTCCGTCTCCTTTCAGATTCTTAGCTCCCTGGATTTGGGAAAATTTTAATTTAATGGATTATGATTTGGTGATTTCATCTGCCTCCTGGTTTATCACCAAAGGTGTTTTAACTAGATCCGATGCACTTCACATCTGCTATTGCCACACACCTCCAAGATATTTATATGGCTACAAAACCCAAAGCAATTTAGCCAATGTTTTTCCAATTTCCATTTACACGCATTTTGTGAATAAATTTTTGCGGCGCTATGACTATCTGGCAGCGCAGAGGCCAGATTATTTTATTGCAAATTCAAAAGAGGTGCAGGGGAGAATTAAAAAGTTTTACAACCGAGATTCTGTGGTAATTTATCCACCTATCTCACTACCTCCCCTATCTCCCTCATCACCCCTATTACCCCTATTTCCCCAACCATTCTTCCTTTATGTTGGCCGTCTGGCCCGCCCAAAAAACATTGATTTAATCATTCGCGCCTTTAACGAAAATGGCAAAAAATTAATTGTAGTTGGCCGCGGCAAAGATGAAAATTATTTAAAGAAAATCGCCAAAAAAAACATTGAATTTAAAGGACACGTGACAGATGAAGAACTAGAAAATTATTACACGAATGCAAAAGCATTAATTTTCGCCTCACAGGATGAAGATTTTGGCATCACGCCGTGTGAAGCCCAATCTTTTGGCACACCGGTCATTGCCTTCCGGGGCAGCGGAGTAGACGAAAGCGTGATTGACGGCAAAACTGGTATATTTTTTGACAAGTTAACAACTGAGTTCCTGAATTCCGCTTTGCAAAAATTCGAAACCATGAAATTTGATAAAAACGTAATTCTCAATAATGCAAAAAGGTTTTCAAAGGAAAGGTTTAAAACAGAAATTAGGGAATTTGTTTCGTCAGTTTCTCATATTTTTTAACTCTTGAAGCAATTTTTTATTTTCTTCTTGAAGTTTTTTAGTATGTTCTTCTATTTTCTTTGTTTCTTCAATTGCTTTTTTATCATCTTGAATACCTCTCTCTCCAAGCTTCAACCACTCATTCAAGCAAAAGATAATTACAAAAATCCCAATTAAGATAACGGCGACAACTGCTATTTTTTTCATATTAAATTGGGTTAAAAAATTGGCACTTCAATTGGAAATTCAGTTGGTGTTGGGATATAATCTTTAAAAATATCCTGTATCCCTTGCGGGTTTTTTTGAACTTCTTCAATCATTCCAGTCGCGCCTTGGGCAGCCGCAAAAATTCCAAAGATCAGACAAATCGCCATTAATACAAGTCCAATCATGGAAAGCACAAACCAAACTTTTGGTTTTTTAACTTCTTTCGGCACTTCCAGATTTTTATACATTTCATAAGTAAAGGAAATCATGAAAGGCGCAGAAAAAACGGAAAACAAAACTGAAAGCCCTGTTGAAGCCGCATTTTTTCCTCCAATGGAAATTAAAACACTGATTGTCATCACGGCGCCGCCAACCAGAAGCGACCGGCCAAAAATTCCCCAGGCTTTTTGAAAAAACATTTCTCGAGACATCCAAAGATTATTAAACCCGCGCAAATTTTGTTTTAAAAACACAAATGGCACAAATGTTGCCCACACGCTCCAAAGAATAAAAATAATAAATAATGTGAAAATGCTGATTGGATAAATTCCCAGCATGAAAAGGAAGATTAACAAATTCACCCATAAATACTGCCAAACTTTTGGTTGTGTTTGTTTAAATGTCTCGCCGATGCCAAGTTTTTCATCACTAATTAAAACTAAAATTGTTGTTAAACTAATCCATGTGGAAACATACATAAGGCCGATAATTGCACCAAGCCCAGCAACTACTCCCAAAATTGCTGTGATGATTGGGGACTGAGTGATTGTGAAAACCAAAAAAAGAAGGCCAGCAATAAGAAGAATTGCCAAAAATGTTAAAATACCAATGCCGAAACTCACAATCCAAGTTAAAAAATAACTTAGGAATCTTTCTTTGGTACGCGAAAATGCGCGTTTAATTAATCCCTCAATTTGCCAACTTTGTTCATTCATTTTTATTTTGTCATTCCGGCGCAGGCCAAAATCTATAAAAATAGATTCTTCGCTTTGCTCAGAATGATTTTAATTCATATTAAAATCATTTTACATTTTTTCCGCCCGGTTTTGCAAGAGAGTGGAATACATGAGGCAATCTTCCGCTTTTTGAAGATCATTTTCTTTTTCCAAAGAAACCCGAATTTGTTTTAATAATTTTTGGATAGCTAAATTATCTGTGTTAATTTTGTCCACCCATTTTTTTGCTTCTTCGCAAAATTTTTCCGCAACCTGCAACGAATTTCTTTGAATCGCAATTGCAATTCGTTTCAAGTCAGAGGATAAACTGAATAAGTTTAATTTATCGCAACTCATACTACGCTCGCTCTATTAATTCGAATTAATAGAGTGGTTAGATTCAAAATTGTATAGTTCCATCAAAAAAATAATCCATTATATTTTTAAATCTCTGGCGCATCTCTGGTTTTAAAATCTCCATACTATGATTATCGTCTCTCGGCCGGATATTAATGAGTGACGTGAAATCAATCACTTTTGCCACAAGATCAATTCCTCCGCCCCACAAATCTTTTTGTTCCGATCCTTGTTCCAAAAGAATTTTTTCACAGTCCGCGTGCATTTTTCCGCCCCCCGCGCAAACTTTTTTCTCCACATCAATCACGGTCTTGATATATTCCCCGTATTCTTCTGTCATTTTTGCAATTTCTTCTTTTGTAAAAGGAGTTGTTTTTGTGATAATCATTTTTTTTCAAAGCTTAAATTTGAAACAACAATACTTGCTACAATTAAAAGACCCCCACCAATTTCCATAGCAGACGGGTATTCATGAAAGGCAAGCGCGGCAAAGATTGGAGCAAAGATAAGTTCTGACGAAAGAACAATCATCCCAAGGTTTAAATCATAATTTTGAAAACCAATTAAAGTTAAAAAAGTTATTGAGACCAACAATCCACCAAATAAAACTCCAACTATTATTGCAATTCCTGACATTGGCGAAAAAATCGGTTGCCTGTTAAAAATAAGAAATCCAAAAGCAACAATCATTATGCCGCTTAACTGAATTGCCACCAAAACAAATCTGTCTATTTTTCCTGTCAAAAACTTTCGCAAAGCGTTGCTTGCTGCATCAAATAAACCGCCAAGAAGTCCCATCAGGAAACCAAAACTCACGGTTTTAATCGACAAAGGATAGCTCAACAAAATTACACCAGCAATAACAAGAATTAAAGAGAAAAGCTTTATTCTCGTTAATTTTTCCCTAAAAAATATCATTCCGATACAAAGAGAACCAATAATCCCAGATGCATAAAAAGAAAAAGTTGTCACCGCAATTTTTTCATTCAAAATCGATGTGACAAAAAAAATTGTCGCCAGTGGAAAAGAAAGAAAATAAATAAAAAGAATTATTTTATTTACCTTATTAAGAGAAAATTTGTTCTTTAAAAAATAGGCAAGAAGCAGAGCAAAAATAAAACCAACCGTCCCGCGGAAAAAAATCTGTTGATAGGTTGTCAGCTCTTGGTTTAAAATCCTAATCCAGATTCCAAACGAACCAAAAATAAAACCAGCAAGAAGAAGGGAAAGAAAACCTTTAAATTTGTTCATCTTTCCAATTGTAGCAGAAAAATAGAGGTTTTTTTGAAAGAATTCACTGGTTTTTTATGATAAAATAGCCATATTAACAAGCTCTAAATTTAACATGGTGGTGTGTGCCGAACGGCCCGCCTGCAACGCTATGCCCGCCGGCCACGCTTCGCGAGGCGATGCGGGCAGGCGTAGCATTGCGGGCAGATCAGGCGCTGCATTAGATAGACGGCCATTAAAACTTATTTATTACGAAGCATGTTTATCAAAAATCAAAGAAATAGAAAGAGAAAAAATGTTAAAAACGGGTTTTGGACGGAGTTATTTAAAAAGACGGTAAACTAACATGGTGGTGTGTGCCGAACGGTCAGGCGCTGCCCTGTGGAGGCAGTTTCAGCGGGTCCGACTCCCGTACACCACCCTATATGAAAAAAAAACTACAAAAAAACTACAATGCGTTTTTGAAAAGGAAACAAAAAAAAAGTGTTTTAAATGAATTCTTCCGCTCTTTTTTGCCGGAAGCTGTCTTTCGTACCACCAAATCTGAAGAAAACTCGGTTTCAAGAAAAAAGGTTTATTCAATTTTGAAATAATTTATACCAAAGCTCGGCGCAACTTTTAAATAATTAAAAGATAAAAAATTCTTCTAGCTTAAATTTAGAAGATTAAAAGAAAATGAAAATTAAAATTGCCGATGCCACAAAGCTGTCACTTCAAATTTTAACTAAACTTGGTTTTTTTGATGAGGAAAAAAAATTAATCACGCAAAATTTACTCGAGGCGGAACTTTGTGAAAGAAAAAGCCACGGATTATCCCGTTTAATTTCCATCAGTAAGTTTGTGAACGTAGAGAAATTAGACCGTACAGTGCGAGTTAATGACGAAAAAATTGAAATCATTAAAGAAACTTTTAATTCAATCCACATAAACGGAAAATTTAAGGCTGGATTTTATGTGATTTATAAAAGTCTTGAAATGGCAATTCCCAAAGCAAAGAAAAACGGAATTGTGACGGTTGGAATTAAAAACGCCGGCTATGCCACGGGTTTTATCGGTGACTACGCCAGACGCGCCGCAGAAAACAATTTAATTTTCATCGGATTTCACAGTATTAATGGCGATTTAGTGCCGTTTGGTGCCAAAAAAACAATTTTCGGAACCAATCCTTTTACAGTTGGCATACCTGCAATTAATGCACCTGTCATTCTTGACATGGCCTCTTCCAAGATAACGATTGGCGAGGTAGTGAATGCCAAAAACGAAGGAAAACAAATTAAAGAAGGCGTGGCGCTTGACAGCGAAGGAAATCCCACAACTGACCCTTTGAAAGTTTTATCCGGCGGTGGCGTTTTACCAATTGAAGGCCATAAGGGTTCAGGTCTTGCTTTCATTATTGAACTCTTAGCCGGAGCGCTAACCGGTTCTTCCGTTGGTTTTTCCGTTGCTGGCGGCTGGGGAAGTTTTTATATTCTTATTAATCCAGAACTTTTCCGGCCAATCAATGAATTTAAAGCTGATGTGCAAAAAGCTATTGACGAACTAAAAAACGCTCCGAAAGCCAGCGGCGTTTCCGAAATTCTATTTCCTGGCGAAAGAGCGGCCAAACAACGAGAAAGAAATTTAAAATCCGGCGAAATTGAAATCAGTGAAAAACTGTTTAAGATGCTTCACGAAATATGAAAAATCAAAAAGCAATTATTCTGCACGGTTGGTACGGAAAACCAGAAAGCAACTGGTTTCCATGGCTCAAGCGCGAACTTGAAAAGAAAAACTACACCGTTTATCTTCCTCAACTTCCCACCATGGAGACGGATACACCCGACATGAATAAACAATTGGAGTTTATTAGCAAACTTACGCCTATTGATCAAGACACAATTATTTTTGGCCACAGCTTAGGTTGCCTTTTAGCTATGCGGCTTGCTGAAAAATATCAATACCAAAGAATGTTTATCGTTGCCGGTTGGGATTTTGACGATTTAACAGAAGGGCATAAGCTTTTTTGGCCAAACAAAATTAACCACGAGCAAATTAAAAAAAACGTGAAAGAAATTTATGTCATCCATTCAGATAATGATCCGTATATTACTGCGGCCCAAGCAGAAGATATGAGTAAAAGACTTGGCGCTAAGTTTATTTTGATAAAAAACGCTGGCCATTTTTCAGAAAAATGCGGAGGAATCACGGAAATTCCAGAATTAAAACTATATATTTAACAGATCATATGGATTCTCGAAAAGCAATCACGCGCCACAACTATTCTTCAATCTATAAGCTCTACACTGAGGATTTTGGAAGTGATAACGAAAACTTTGATTTAATCGATAAGGCAATCGAAATAATTAAACAAGAAAAATTAACTGTTTATCCTGCGGTTGACCTTGGAACTGGTCCTGGGAACGTGCTTGATTATCTTGTTAAACACGATTTAACAAATATCCTTGCAGTTGATTTCACCCCAGAATTTTGTGAATTGCTGAAAAAACGCTATCAAAATAGTAAGAATATAAAAATAGTTCAAGACGATTTTGTTAACTTTGTTAAAAATCAAAAACCAAGCTCAGTCGGGGGATATTTTGCCAGCTATTCAATTATTCATATTCCCGATGAAGAAATTGATAATTTATTTTCACAAATTGAAAAATCATTAATTTCAAATGGTGTTTTTGTCATGTCGGCTCATAAAGGAAAAAAAGCAAAACTTGAAATTGACCCGTATCAAGTGCAAAGAGACTCAAGATTAAAAACAAAAGAAACTATAAAAAGTTATGTTAAATATTTTATGGAAGATGAACTAAAAGAACGATTAACAAAAGCTAAATTGAATATTCTTGACTTACGAACCTACGAATGCTCAGAGATAAAAGGTGATTACGGCGTTCCCAAAATTTGGGTATTGGCACAAAAATATTCTTAATTAATAATAAAAACGCTTCTTTTAAACACCAATTTTCGCCCCTTTATACGCTCATTTCATACAACTTGACAAATAAAAACGCTAATGGTATTATGAATACATATTCAATATAGATTGGTTTTAAAAATGTGGTGGTCCGCCTAAATTAAGCACGCGCCTTAGCAGATCCTTGCTGCGGCTATGCTTAATTCTTTGGCGGATCTCAAAAAATCTAAATTCGTTAACACTCATTAACATTTTTTGGAGAGGAGGTGATAGATATGCCAAATTTTGATAAAACAGGTCCACAAGGACAAGGTCCAATGACAGGTCGAGGTTTTGGTCCGTGCGGTATGGGTCTAGGTTGGAGAAGAAGGTTTAGTGCAGGACGGGGTATGGGAAGGTTTTCTCCTAAATCCCTTGCCGATTACAAAAAAGCCCTTGAAGAAGAACTTGAAGATGTAAAAAAAGAAGAGGAAGAAACAAATAAAGGAAAGTAAAATACATATATGCCAAGACCAAAAATTCCCCGCTGTTTGCGGTTTAATCCAGACGTTTACTATTTTAAACCTCGGGGTATTCCGTTAAAAGAACTTGAGGAGGTGATTTTATTGCCTGATGAACTCGAGGCTTTAAAACTGCACGAGGTTGACGGGTTGGAACAAATTGAAGCCTCAGAAAAGATGAAAATATCCCAGCCTACCTTTGCTAGACTTTTAGGGATGGCGCATAAAAAAATCGCCGAGGCGATTATTAAAGGCAAAGCAATTAAAATAGAAGAAAAGATTATTAAAAGACTATGAAAAAAATATTTTCAGCTATTTTGTTATGTTTTCTTGTTTTTTTCTTTTTAGCCAGTTCTGCTTTTGCCCAAATCCAAATAGAGGCAGGAGAGATGCCGTCAATGCCTTCCCAACCAGAAACTTTGGAAGCCGTGGTGGAAAAAATAACTGAAGAGAAATTGGTGCAACCAAGAGGTACAAAAGAAAAACAGCTTTATCAAAAGCTGGAGCTTCTCATCACCCGCGGCTCGATAAAAGACGAGCATATTGTCATTGAAAACGGCAATTTGCCTGTTGCCAACCTGCAAAGATATCAAATTGGCGACAAGGTGATTGTGTCCTTTACTCAAGACTATGCCGGAAAAGACATATTTTTCATCACCGACTATGTCCGGCGGGATGCTTTGATTTGGTTGTTTTTGATTTTTGTTGTGATAACAGTCATCATTGCCAGATGGCGAGGAGCGCTCTCGCTTTGCGGCATGGGGGCTTCTTTTTATATAATTTTTTCTTTTATTTTGCCGAAAATCTCCGCCGGAGAAAATCCAATCACCACGGCTATTTTAGGTTCTTTAATCATTATCCCTGTGTCATTTTTTCTTTCTCACGGATTTAATAAAAAAACCTTTGTTGCGATTTTGGGTACGCTTATTGCTTTAATCATCACCGGCGTGCTTTCAAGCATCTTTGTTGAGATGGCAAGGCTCACGGGTTTTGCATCAGAGGAGGCGGGGTTTTTACAGGTTGCTAAGCAGGGATCAATAAACATGAAGGGACTTTTGTTGGCGGGAATTATCATTGGAGTCTTAGGGGTTTTAGATGACATCACAATTTCCCAATCGGCGATTGTGTTCCAGCTTAAAGCGGCAAACGAAAACTTAAAATTCAAAGAGCTATATTCACGGGCAATGAGTGTGGGGCAAGACCATATTTCTTCAATGGTCAATACCCTTATTTTAGTTTATACCGGAGCGGCCTTACCGCTTCTACTTCTTTTTATTGATAGTCCCCGCCCATTTTCCGAAGTAATAAACTATGAAATTATTGCCGACGAGGTGGTGCGGACTTTAGTCGGCAGTATTGGGTTGATATTGGCGGTGCCGATAACGACGTTCATTGCCGCATTAAGTTTGAAAAAAAGATATGAAAAATAATGATTTAGCATTACAGGTTAAAAATTTAACCGTCGAACTGAACAAACAAAAAATAATCGATAATTTAAGTTTTGAAATAAAAAGGGGTGAAACTTTGGTTGTTTTGGGGCCAAACGGAGCCGGGAAAACAACTCTATTAAGAGCCCTGCTTGGAGTAATTCCCTATGAAGGGAAAGTTATTTGGTCGGTTAAAAATATAAGCTATCTTCCTCCGAATGAGCTTTTGCAAAGAAAGGAAATTTTACCGCTTACCGTCGAAGATTTTTATAGCCTAAAAGAAGTTTCTCGCGAAGAAATTTTTGAGAGCTTGAAATCAGTAGGTCTTGAACAATCAATTTATAAAACCAGGATTGCACATCTTTCAACGGGTCAATTTCAAAGATTGAGCATTGCATGGGCATTGGTTGATAAGCCGGACATGCTCCTTTTTGACGAACCAACATCGGGAATTGATGTTGGAGGAACGCAAACAATTTATTCCCTGCTTCATGAATTTTGGAAAAAACAGCATTTAACAATTATTCTAGTAACACACGACCTGAGCATTGTTTGGGAACACGCCGACAATGTGCTCTGTTTAAATAAAAAGGGTCTTTGCCATGGCGCGCCCTCGCTCGTGCTTACAACCGAAAATCTAAAGCAACTTTATGGAGTTGGAGTTAAATATTATAAACATTCACACAATTATGATAAGTGAAAAAATATTACTGGCAATATTGATGACTTCCGCGATTGGCGCCGCGGCGGGCTATTTGGGAACCCTCATGCTTTCCAAAAGAATGTCGCTTGTGGGAGGACCGCTGGGACATTTGACCTTACCCGGCATCACGCTTGCCCTGATTTACGGATTTGATGTGTCGGTCGGCGCTTTTTTAATGTTGGTTTTAGCAATCGTTGTCATATGGCTTTTTGAAAAAAGAACCAAATTACCCTTAGAAACTTTAACGGCGATTGTTTTTTCTTCGTCAGTGGCTGTGGCATTTTTATTTTTACCTTCAGAAGAGGTTGAGCTGGCACTGATTGGCGACATTTCTCAACTAGCATTTGCAGCCACCTTTTTTAGCGTTTTTCTTTCAGTGGCTGCCTTTTTGATAGTTGAAATAATTTATAAAAAGATGGTATTAATCGCCATTTCGGAAGATTTAGCCAAATCGGAAAAAATTAATGTGGATAAATATAATTTTGTTTATCTGCTGGCCGTGGCGCTGGTGATTGGCCTGGGGATACGAATTGTTGGAAGTTTGTTAACCGCCGCGATTGTTGCCATCCCTGCGGCAACCAGCCGCAATTTAAGCGGCAACATGAAACAATATGCCTATGGAGGAGTAATTGCCGGGGGGCTGGCGGGATTTTTGGGAATAATAATGTATCACATATTCCATGTTCCCGCAGGCCCAGCGGTAATCATCACCAGTGCGGGTTTATTTCTTATATCTACAGTTCTAAAAAAAACATAAATATGAAAGTCTTAAAGTTTGGCGCAGTTTGGTGTAATGGTTGTCTTGTCATGCGTCCGCGTTTTGCCGAGATTGAAAAAGAAAATCCGTGGCTCCAAACTCAATATTTTGATTTTGATAAAGATAAAGGGATTGTCAAAAAATACAAAATTGAAAGCGGGAGACTCCCCGTGTTTATTTTCCTTGACAAAGACGGCCGCGAGACATTGCGTCTTGACGGCGAAACTGAAAAGGCGGAATTATTAAAAATAATTGAAGAAAATAAGGATAAATAATTTATGAAGCGCCGATTGTTTTTTTTACTGTTTGCAGTGCTCCTTTTTTTGTTTATTGCGCATCCGGCGCGGGCGAAAGAAGAAAGCGTCACAATTCATTTTTTTTGGTCTAACGGCTGTCCGCACTGCGCGAAGGAGAAAATTTTTCTTGAGTCTTTAAAACAAAAATATCCGCAAATTGTGATTAAAGACTATGAGATTACGGGTAGCCGCGAAAATCTTGAACTTTTGGAAAAAACAGGTGAGAAGTTAGCAACTGATGTTTCGGGCGTACCCTTCACAGTTGTCGGCGATCATTATTTTTTAGGATATTATACCGATGAAACAACAGGTCAAGAAATTGAAGAAGGAGTAAAATGCGCTCTTGAAAATGGTTGTGAAGATTTAATTGGAGAACTTGAATCTAAAAAAAATGACGCGCCGCGAACCGCGGAAAAAATAACCAAACTACCCATTAAAAATTTTGAAGTTCCCTTATTAGGAAAGATTAATGTTAAAAATCTATCCCTGCCTGTTTTAACATTTTTTATCGCCCTTCTTGACGGTTTTAATCCATGCGCTATGTGGACACTTCTTTTTCTTGTCACTTTACTTCTCGGAATGAAAGACAAAAAAAGAATGTGGATTTTGGGAATTGTTTTTATTGCTTCAAGCGCCTTTGTTTATTTCCTTTTTCTTTCAGCGTGGCTTAACTTCTTTTTATTTTTAGGTTTTATCATTTGGGTGCGAATTGCTATCGGATTTATCGCACTAGCCTCGGGAGGATATTATCTTCGGGACTACTTTACCAATAAAAAGGGCGGTTGCAAGGTAATGGGTGACGAGAAAAGACAAAAAGTGTTTGAAAAAATGAAAAGCGTCACCCAGAAAAAACAATTTTTGCTTGCCATAAGCGGAATGATACTTTTAGCTTTTGCCGTTAATTTGGTTGAGCTTATCTGTTCGGCGGGACTGCCGGCAATTTACACCCAGATTTTGAGCCTCGCCCATCTTTCCAGATGGCAATACTACCTTTACCTTATTTTTTACATTTTAATTTTTATGCTTGACGATTTAATCATCTTTTTTACGGCGATGATTACCCTGCAAGCCGTTGGCATCCAAAGCAGATATTCTCGCTTTTCCCATCTTGTGGGCGGAATTTTAATGCTCATTATTGGCTTGCTTCTTCTTTTTAAACCTGAATTACTAATGTTCGGGTAAAAGATCCATGCCTCCGGCTCAAAAGTTTCTGTTATAATTAACCTTAATGCTCAGGAAGAATTTTTTCCTTCTTTTTTTAGCTTTTTTCCTTTTTTGGCACATAACTTCTGTTCAGGCGGCTATTGATCCTTCTTGCCAAAACGTGTCCGCGCTTTCACTTGATGCCGCCATTTCTTGCCAAGAACAAGTTCAGAAAGAACTTGATTCTTTAAAAGGCGCCATTAAGCCTAATGAAGAAAAACTTGAAGCTTTAAAACTTGATATTAAAAACATCATTAACCGCGCCATACAAATTGAAGAAGATTTAAAAGATAAGGAAGAGCTTTTAAAAAAGGGTAAAAATAAAATCGCCATTCAAAAGAAAATTTTTGAAGCCAAGGTCCGTTCGTTTTATAAACGCCAAAAATATTATTCTCCCATTCTTTTGATATTTACAAAAAACCAAAATGTTTCTGATTTTTCAAAACAATTTGCCTATCAACAAAAAACCACTGATCAAGATAAAAAAAATATCACCTCGATTGCGCTTTATGTGAAAAATGTTGAAGAAAAAAAGAAAGAATTGGAAAATGAAAACTTGCGCCTTTCAAATTTAAAAACTGATTTAAACCGGCAAATCGTTGATTTGGAAAAAATGTTAGCCGGCGCAACTGATTATCAAAAAAAATTAACCGACACGGTTGCGAGGCTTTCTGCCCGCCAGCAAGAAATCATTTCTGCAAGAATCAGCAGTTTACACCTTCCAACTTCCCTTGGAGGAGGACCGCTGATTTGCACTGATGACCGAAGTGTTGACCCCGGATTTTCTCCCGCCTTTGCTTTTTTCACTTTTGGCATTCCACACCGCGTGGGGCTAAACCAATACGGAGCCAAGGGAAGAGCAGAAGCCGGACAAAACGCGGAAAATATTTTATCAGCATATTTTCCCAATACGGAACTTAAAAAAGACTGGAGCACAGGAATTAATATTAATGTCTCGGGCAACAACGAATCTGGCCAAACCTTTAATTTATCCTGGGATATTGAAACATATATCAAACACATTTATGAAATGCCTACCTCGTGGAACTCGGAAGCTTTAAAAGCTCAGGCGGTTGCCGCGCGAAGCTATGCTTTAGCCTATACTAATAATGGCGCCTCTCCCATCTGCGCCACTCAAACCTGCCAGGTGGTGAAACTCGAAGAAAATTCGGACAGCTGGAAAGCGGCAGTTGATGCAACTCGAGGCTGGGTACTGACAAATGGCGGTAATCCCGTTTCAGCATGGTTTGCCTCAACGGCCGGCGGATATACCTGGGGCTCAGGCGACGTCTGGTGTGATTCAACCTACACTGGAAGCTGTGCCAACAAACCCTGGACAGGAAGGATGCGCGACACAAACGGCGACGTGAGCAGTTTTTCAGATTTAATGTCAAAAGCATATGACCGCGATTCTCCTTGTTTTTATTCCGCTCAAGGGTGGAGAAGTGAATATGGCAAAAGTGCCTGGTTAAAACCAAACGAGGTGGCAGACATTGTGAATGCTCTTCTTCTTTCAAAAGCAATCGGGTCAGCACCTGATGGCATTGAATCTTGGAGTTCTGAAAAGATAAAAGAGGAACTGAGGAAAAAAAACGGAAATCCATTTAATTCCGTTTCGGATGTTTCAGTTTCGGCTGATTTTGGCCAAGGAAAAACATCTTCGATTATGGTGAGCGGTGACGCCGGATCAGCAAGCTTTGATGGATTGGAATTTAAAAATATCTTTAACCTGGTTGCTCCTGCCAATATCGCCATTGTCGGCCCGCTGTATAATATTGAAAAGAAGTGATAAAATCAGTATAAATGGATGCTAAGAAAAAATTAAACACCATTAATCCCACGGCGGATTTACACAAAAAACTTGAGGGGTATCCCAAAAAAGGCATTTTCTCTTCGTTTATTCCCAAACCCAAAAATATCCGTTTCGAAACCCAAGAAGAGCTGGAAAAAGTATTGCTTCTTCTTCGCCGCCACGTAATCACTAACGCTCCTTGGATTTTAACGGCAATTGTTTTAGTCATTATTCCTTTTTTTTACTCATTTTTTCCTTTTTTAGACTTTTTGCCCGCTCGCTATTTTCCTTTCCTAATCGTCGGCTGGTATCTTCTAATTGTCGGCTTTGTGTTCGAAAAATTTCTCCTTTGGTTTTACAACATTTATATTGTGACTGATGAGCGCATTATTGACGTTGATTTTTATCATATTTTATATAAAGTAATATCTGACGCAAAAATTGATAAAATTCAAGATGTGAGCTATGAGCAAAAAGGAATTTTTCAAGCTTTTTTTAATTATGGCGATATTTTAATTCAAACAGCAGCAGAGAAAACCCAATTTGTTTTTGAATCTATTCCTAATCCTGACGAAGTAGTCACTGTGATTAACTTTTTAATTGCCGAAGAAGAACAAGAAGTAATCGAGGGAAGAATAAGATAAAAACAGACCGTTGCTTTTATGGATAATAATATTATGGGCGCTTTTACTGAAGTTATCGATCCTGGGCTTGTTTGGCTCTTGGTAAAAATCTTATTCCTTTTCGGGGTTGCAATCTACCTTGTTTTCTCAATGACAATTTATCGCCAAACTAAACTGATGGATCAGGTTCTGAAAATTTCTATTAAGCCCAGTTTTAAAACGATTGCCATATTTTATTTTTTTACCATGGTTCTCTATTTTTTACTTGCCCTAATATTATTATAAATTCATGCTAACTCAACAAGGTTTCACTATTGAAGGAAAGCCAAAAGACAAAATAGGGTCTTTTATTTTTGAAAAAAATGACCTTTTCATAATCATCTCTTTAACTGAAAACGACAACACCCCCCTTAAACCCTTGGCAAAAACCATTTGGGAAAATGCCCAAAAAATTCCGTTCTCCGCCCCGGCTGGAGAAATCAAAGAATTCTTGAAAAACATTTCTTCTCTTTCCACAGATGTAAAAATTGAAATTCTAATCGGGAAGAGAATTGATAATATTCTTTACGCTGGAATTTCCGGAAGTTTTTTTCTGTTTATTAAAAGAGGCGGCACAACTTATCCCTTATTTGAACCGGTTATAAAAGCTAAAACGGTGAGCGGCTATTTAAAAGAAGGGGATCTTTTAATTGCCGCGACATCTGCCGGCAAGGCGGTTCTGGACGCTGAAGCGGAGATCCCTGCTGATTTGACTATTTTCACCCAGCAGCTTTCGGATAAAGTCCACGCTGAAGAATCCGGCCAAGCCGCGATCATATTTTGGCAAGTTGCAAGCGGCGAAAGCCAAGGACAACCCGTTCAGCAAGTGATTGAGGTGCAAGAAGAAGACGCTCCCCAAGCTAAAGAACCTTCAAAAATATTCGGGTTTTTTATTAATTTATTCACCAAAATAAATTTAAAATTAATTAAATTTTTAGCCAGTCTTTTAGTTCTTATTATTCTTGCAGTTATCATTTTCAACATCGTTTCCGGATTAATAAAAAGCGCCCGTGCCCGCGTTGAAGAAGAAACCAGAAAAATCACGCTGATCGCTGACAAGCTCAAAAACGCAAATGAATTATTAAATTTAAACAATGTCCGCTCCGGTGATTTGGCAAATCAAGCTTTGTCGGAAATTAAAAAAATTAATCTTGATAAACTTGCCTCGTCTGATAACCGGAAAAAACTGGAAGAGCTGAAAGCCCAACTTGAAAAATTAGTTAAACAATCATCACAAGTTCTTGAAACAAAAGCTCAGCTTGTTTATTCAACCACGCTTCTTAAAAAGAATTCTGCCGCATCCGAGATTGTGATTAATAATAATCAAGCGGAGATTTTAGACAAGAGGCAAAATTTGGTTTATGATGTGAACTTTGAAACCAAAAAAGCCGAATCGTTTGATATCGGAAAATATGCAAAAAAACCATTATCCCTCGCCTCATACAACGATTATGTTTTCGTTTTAGACGAAGAGGCAATTGTTCAAATCGCGCTCCCTGATAAAAAAATAAAAACGGCTCTTAAAAAAGATCAGGAATGGAGGCAGATCGCCAGCTTTGCCATATACAGCGGCAATTTATATCTTCTTGATCCTTCCTCGTCTCAAATCTGGAAATATTCCTCAAATGACGGCGGATTTTCCACCATTAAAAAATATTTCGCAACCTCAAGCGATTTAAAACAGGCTGTGTCTTTTTCCATTGACAGCGCGGTTTATATTTTGTTTAAAGACGGAAAAATTGAGAAATATTTATCCGGTGAAAAACAAGCCTTTGACATGAAAATTCCTAATTCTTCCCTGAAGAATCCGGTAAAAATTGTAACCAACGAGAATTTAGACAATGTCTATGTCTTGGAGCCTACCGCCAAAAGAATTGTTATCCTCGACAAAAAAGGCAAATATATTTCCCAAATTGTCGACAATAAACTGGTCGCAGCAAAAACTTTTGGCGTTAATGAAAAAGAAAAAACCATCTTCTTTCCCGTGACAAGCGAAATATTCAAAATTAGCTACTAAATATTTTGTGAAGATCGTTAATAAAAAGGCTTACTTTAACTATGAAATTTCGGACAAGCTGGAAGCGGGAATCCAGTTGACCGGGCCGGAGACAAAATCAGTTTTTGCTGAAAAAGTGCGGCTTGAGGATTCTTTTGTAAAGGTTATTGGCAGTGAGGCCTACATTTTAAACATGCAAATTTTTCCGTATGAATTTGCAACAAATATTAAAATTGATCCCAAACGCACGCGCAAACTTCTTCTTCATGCTAAACAAATTATTGCGCTTAAAACAAAAACCCAGCAAGCAAATGCCACCCTTATTCCTCTTGCGATTTATAACTCCGGCAAAATCATCAAGGTAGAAATCGGTTTGGGACGCGGAAAAAAGAAATGGGATAAGCGCGAAGCGATTAAAAAAAGAGAGCTGCATCGTTCCATTGCTAAATTAATTACTTTTTTAGTAATTCTAAAACTGCAAGAGAGTTGTGGTCCATTAAAACTCGTGTTGTAAAAGATTGGCTGATTACTAAATTTAAAGAAAGGGCGGGGGCGCTCGCGACAAATGGATAAGTTAACGTATATTGATAATTTCCCGGAATAATTCCGTTTATCTGAACCGGAACATTCTCTACCCTCATATTATCCATGTCAAAATTAACCATTAAAATTTTATACCCCGTGTCGGTTTTCACCGGGATAACATTGATAAAATCATTTTCTCCTTCTGTGTTTAATAAATCCCCTGAAACAGAATTTAAAATCGGCCAAAGATTAAATCGGGGTTTTGGAGCCAAACCTTTATCCTGATGCGTTAAAACTCCCCATCTTCCCCAAAATTGATCCCCTTTGGGAGACAAACCATCAACTAATTCAAAGGTAAAAACTTGATAAACTTTGTTTCGAAGTTTGGCAAAAGTGGAAGCTGTGTGATATGTCGAATACATTGTGTCATAACTCGGATCGACTTCACTGTTAAATCCAAATTCCGTAATCATGCGCTCAATATTTTGATATTCCGGAAACTCTGCTAAAGCCTGTGTTAACTTATCATTCTCCGCCGCAATCACGTTAGGATCGCGGTTGTAGCGGTGCCAGGAAAAGAAATCAATTTTTAATTTATTTTCGCGGCAAAAATTAAAAAAAGCCTTTGCCCAAGCGTCATAATATGCAGTGATTGACGGCCCGCCAAGTTTGAAAAAATTGCAGTTCTTCGCGTTTGCCGCGCCAAGCGCCGAGTAGCGATATAGTTCAAGATAATTTTTATCGCCGTAATATTTAAAACCGCCGAATAAATCCGGTTCGTTCCAAACTTCGTAATAAACATTTTGCATGTTCATGGCGCTTCTGCCGCTATAATGTTCAATGGTCCGCTGGACAACCAACGCCCATTCGCCGTAGTTTCGAGGAAGAGAAATAATATCGCCTGAAGAAATTGTTTGAGGCATATAGCTTAAAGCAAAAAACGGCTGGGCGCCAGTTTTTGTAATGTCAGCCACCACCTCATCTAATTTTGTAAAATTAAAATTCAGCGTTCCTGAAGAATCGCGAGAGACGATTTCATAAAAATCATAAAGATGATCCAAGCGAATATATTTTGGCTGGAGCAGGGAAATTTGCGCCACTGCAGGCTTAATCATGTTATTGTTGCTTTCGCCTCCTTGGGCAAACGATTGCCAGTTGGGGACTAAACGCCCGGAAGGAGTGGCGGCTTCAATCACGATTGAAGCCGGCGCAACCGAGGCTTTGATAATATATTTCCTAACAACCGTGACGCCGTATATTAAAAAGGGGAGCGCAATCAAAAGAAGAAGAACTGAGATTAACCTTTTTAAAAGTTTGGGCATGAATTAAATATAGCACTATTTTCCGGATTTGACAAAAACCTATAGTTATGATATAAAATCTCTCGCTTGGGAGCTCTTAAGTTTTCCAAGAGTTTTCGGGGATGAAAGGTTTCGACGGGAAGATCGCTCTTTAAAAACTGCAAGCCGACCTGGTCTAAGTCGAAAAAATGGACTAAAAATTTTAAGTGTCAATGATATTGTTGATACGGCAGAAAGTTTCCCCAGCAATGTGAAAACATTTGTTGCAGGATTTTCTGCTCCACAAAAAGTCGCTTACGCTTTTGCATAAGCTATTCTAAAGTGGCGTCTTCATAATTCTTTTTTTCTGGCGAGGATGTGAAGGCGAAACAAAGCCGGAGACAGTCTTTACAAAGCGGCAGAGTGTGAAGCTGTAACAAATGCCACGAATATTAAATTTTATGATTGTTTATTTTCAGAATTTAATATTCAAGAAAAGTGTGAAAATAAACTAAGCTTGTAGCAAGTTTTCTAAGGGTTCTTTTCGGACGCCGGTTCGATTCCGGCCATCTCCACCGCGTCAAACGCGGTTTAAGCGTTTGACAAGGTGATCGCGTCTGACGCGACACCAAAAATATATTTTCTCTTTTTAAGAAAAACGTCTGACGTTTTTCTTAAAACATTGAATTCCAAAAAATTCTACGTTTATATTCTTCTAAGTTTAAAAGATAATCACTTCTATATTGGTTTTACTTCTGATTTAAAAAGACGTTTAATTCAACACGCAAAAGGATTGTCAACTTCAACAAAATTTCACCGACCTTATAAGCTTATTCATTACGAATATTTCATTGATGAAAAAGACGCAAAAGCACGCGAGGAGTTTTTAAAAAGCGGTTTTGGTAGACGCGAATTTAAAAAAGCTCTGAAAAATACTCTGAAAAATATCTCAAATCCTCTTCGGGCTTTGCGTTTAGGAAGAAAAGACTGATTTAATTCTTTTAGTCTCTTTGTCCTCTTGCTAAAACCACGCCCCAGACAAAACTGATTCCGTGGTGTTTTAAAACCCATGCGGCTTCGGAAATGGTGGCACCGGTTGTCGCCACATCATCAACCAAACCGATTCTCATATTTTGCAGTTGTAGTGACAAACCCCCGTGTTTGTCCCATTTAAATATTCCTTTCACATTTTCCCGCCTTTTATCTTTGTCTTTAAGCGACATCTGCGGCAGGTTATAAACCGTTCGCTTTAATAAATTCACAACAGGGATATTTAATTTTTTTCCAATTTCGCAGGCGATGATTTCAGATTGATTAAAACCGCGCTTACGCTCCTTATCAGGATGAAGGGGAATAAAAGTCAACAAGTTAATTTTTGTTTTTTGTATTTTTTCAATTATTAATTTTTCCACGAGTTCCGCGGCTACTGCAGTTTTTCCTTGATATTTAAATCTGTGAATTATTTTCTGGATAATTGGATCGCGATAGTTTGCACCAACAGTCATTCCATCCAAGCGATATTTTCCGCAGCAGCCTGGATGGGTAAAACCCAAAAGAGAATTCCCTCCACAAACCGGACAAGTCTCAAATTTAATTTTTTTAATTTTGGCAAAACAACCGGGACAAATAAATTCAGAATTATATCCACCGCAGTTAAGGCAGAATTTAGGAAAGAGAAAATCAAGAAAAAAATTAAAAATCACAACGACAATTTTATCGCTTTTTCTTGAAAAAAATAAACAATGGAATTGCAAACAAGATTAAACCAAGTATAAAAAAAGTCCACGGTTTTCTGCCAATATTATCCCCCCTTTTTTCTTTATTTGTTTCAGCAGCTAACACTTGTTCCTTTTGAGCCAGTTGTGTCTTAGATTGAGAAATTCTTTCTTCTTTTGCAGCAGCAGCAATGACCAGGCTTTCAAAGCTATAATCATGGTAATTCAAGAAAAGGTAAAAGTTCGGATAAACATAAAAATTGCCTGTTTGATCAAATAATGTTAAACTTGCCTGATAATAACCATCTTTTAATGGAAATGGGGAAGTGATATAAAATCTTGAATATTTTTCTTTATCTAAATCGTCTTTAATATCAGAAAAATAATAATTTTTGGTTAAATAATCTTCATAAATCGGTTTTGCTGAATTTGGATTTTCTCCTTTTTGAAGTTTCTTTAAGGTGAGAGTGATTTTCTCTGGGCCAGATGCAACTTTATCAAAAATATCTTTAGGCGTCCCATCAGAATAGGTTTTCTCGCTTCCTTTATAAATATCAATTATTTTCCCAGAAAATGATGGCGTTCTTTGGTTTTTTATATTGCCGTTAAGTTTATAAACTTTACCTCTAACAATTGCGGAAACACTAGCAATTGCAAGATCATCAATCGCAGGATTTGTGTGGTCAATATAAAAATTGGTAGATTCTTCTTTACTGTTGCCAGCCGCATCATAAGCTATAGCTCTCCAATTATGTTTTCCTTCAGTTAACTCGTTACTTTTTAATTTCTTAAAAAATACTTTTATTTCATCATTTGAGATATCAGAATCATTTTCATTAGTAAACTCCACTTTGACATCTTCATCATCTTTCCAAGCATATGAAGATTTTGTGATGTCGCCTGTTGCTGGAATTCCAGAAATAGAGTAAGTTTTGTTCTTGCCAGAATCCAAGGAAACTGTATAAGAAGACATGCCAGATTCGGCATCGATCGCTTTTTTGAAAACTAAAGTTGGTTTAGTGTCATCTTTAGTGTATCCTTGAGGAGAAACCAGTTCAAAACTCAAAGGAGGAGTTTTTTCATATTCAAAAAATTGGATGCGATTATAAAGATAGTCTACTACAACTAAATCGCCATCGACAGAAGATTCAATTCCCCAAGGATGTTCGAAATTACCATCAGTATAGCTTCTTTCTCCAATTGTCGCTAAATAATTACCAGAGGTATCAAATTGTTGCACGCGGTGATTCCCATAATCAGCTACATAAACAAAACCATAATTATCAACACTAAGCGCATAGGGAGAATCAAATTGCCCATCTCCTGTGCCGTAACTTCCCCATTTAGTGACAAAATTACCATTCTTGTCAAATTTCTGAATCCGGTAATTATATGTATCAGCGACATAAACATAACTGTCTTTATCAACTGCAATTCCATAAGGCGTTGACATCTGACCATCTTCTGAACCTGAGGATCCAAAAGTGCTAAGAATATTTCCCGAGATGTCTAATTTATGCACTACAGAGGCACTACTGCTTACTGCATAAAAAACATTTTCCTTTGCATCATATGCAATTCCTGTGGGAATCTCTGAAGAAAAAGACCAAGATGTAAGAAAAGTACCTGAAGAACTAAATTTAATTATTTTCGCATTGCCACGATCCATAACATAGATATTATCTTGAGAATCTACCGTGAGGTCAAAGACCAGGGTTGAAAACTGTCCATCTCCCGTGCCGTAACTTCCCCATTTAGTGACAAAATTACCATTCTTGTCAAATTTCTGAATCCGGTAATTGTTTTCGTCTGTCACATATATATTTTTATTTGAATCAACTGCTACGCCTATCGGGTTATGAAATAAACCGTTGTCACTTGCCATACTTCCCCATTTATAAAGAAAAGTGCCACTGCTATCAAACTTTACAACATTAAAATAGGCAGAATTGGCAACATAAACATTACCAGAAGTGTCAACCGTAACTCCTCTTGGATAAAGATGAGTGTTTTCAAGAAGCGATGTTCCCCTGGCAGTTCCCCATTTAGTGACAAAAGTTCCATCAAGTTGAAATTTTTGAATCCGCGAATTATCGCGGTCAGACACATAAACAAACTCTCCTGATTGATCAATTGCTAAAGACTCTGCATGGTTAAATTGACTATTTCCTGAACCAGAGGTCCCCCATTTAGTGGTAAATGTCCAATCTGACTCAAATTTTTGAATCCGAGAATTGCCATAATCACAAATATAAATATTGCCTAATGCATCAAACGCAACATCTATTGGTCGATTAAAAGCTCCATCAGCTGAACCAACTGAACCATATTTGCTCAAAAAATTTCCGGATGAGTCAAAAATCTGAATTCGATGATTATATGAATCAGCCACATAGACATTTCCCGATGCGTTAATTTCAATTCCTGCCGGAACATTAAATTGCCCATCGCCTGAACCAGAACTTCCCCAAGCCATGAGAAAAACACCATTGTTGTCAAATTTTTGAACTCGGGAATTACCCCAATCAGAAGCATATATATTTCCTGATGAATCAATCGCCATTCCCCAAATTGTGTCAAATTGCCCATCTCCTGTGCCATAGCCTCCGAAAATTTTTTCCAAAACTCCCGAAGAATTAAATTTATAAATCCTGTCATTATCACTTCCGTCAGCAACAAACATATTTCCGGAAGAATCAAAAGAGACATATCTCGGATTATCAAAATAAGAAAGTGTGCCCCCGGGCAGAGAAGTGGGTGCTTTCCACTCAAATGAAGGAACGTATGAAGAAGCAAAAACACGAGGGGGGAAAATTATATAGTATGTAGTTGAAAGGATGTAGAAAATAAATAAAAAAGCAAAGAAAGAAATAGTTTTTTTCCGAAAAGAATACATAATTATCCTTCCATCTTCCTCTTCACCCACCAGAATAAAGGTAGAGAAAGAAGGAGGGAAAGAGGAAAAACAAGAAGGTAGCGGAAATCACGTTTAGTAGATGTGCCTTGAATGTTAGTCTTATCCTTGAGAGGATTGGTGGTTGTTATAGATTTGGAATCTTTAGTTTGTTTTTTTGAATTTAGTTTTGTTGTTTCCTCTCCTTTAACTTCTCCATTATTTCCTTCTTCTTGAGGAGTTTGGGAATAACTTCCTTTGTAGTTAACACCCAAATAGTAGGACGGATAGTAGAATATATTACCAGCTTTATCAGTAAGCTTAATATTAACCAGGTAGAATCCATCCTCTAGGGCTGAAGGGAGAGGAAGAGCGAAGTTTAGTTTGTTTTCAAAGTTAGTAAGGTTGTCCTCTTTCTTTATTATCTTTAGATCGCGCTTGTAGAGAGAGGAAAGATCATAGACAATTACCTGGTAGGGATTGTATTTGGAATTATCCATGGGGGGTCTTAGTTTGTAGGAAACAGTATTTGGTTTGTTTACATCTTTATCTTCTGAAATGATATCGTGATCTACAATATTTGAATTGGAATCTAAGGTTGAGGTGAGAATAGAGTTGGAGGTTGAGGGAGAGGACAAGACATAGGGAGAAGGATATAGTTTGGGAGCGTAGGTGCCTTGGACTGTAATCCCTTTGTTGTTAATATATTGGCCATAGGTGGTAGTATCTGAAGAGAGGATTGCTTTCTCCTTTGGGTTTAGTTTACTAATGGAGAGGGTAAGTTCATAGGGAGAAGTGGAAACTGAATCAAAGGTGTGGTCATTAAGAGTTCCACCACCAAAGTATCTGTCATGAGCTTCGCCTACTATTTTGGGTAATCTTTCTTTGTCTCCAAGGCTATATACCTCGTATAGTTTATTCTCTTCTTGAAGTTTTTTAGGTTTAGTATCTTTAATATTGTATACCAAGTTTTCTCCATCAAAGTAGGAGTTGTCAAGGTAGGTTTTATTAATGTATTCTGAATTATTATTGTTATTTTTTGAAAGTATCAATTCTTGGATATAGGGAATATGGGAATCAATATCAATTTGAAGTTTCTTGTATTTAGTTTGAGATGTGTAGAGGGAATTATCATCAAACGATCGAAGAAATGCAAAGTGAGTTCCTTCTTTAAGATCGGGGAAATCTTCGTTACAGTGGAATTTTTCATCTTTAGAACCAAAGTCGGAATCATCGGCTTCACAGTTTTCCCAATAAGAAGAACCAAATGTATCGTTATCAAAATTGTATTGGATACCATCAATATTCATCACCGAATCTAAAGCTGAGACATTGCCATTAATGGAGGAAGGTTTAGAATAATAGATTTGATCTATATTGTGAGAACTTAAACTTATGGAATGAGGGTAGTTGTAGATAAGGTAAGAAGAACCAGAATCTACACCTTTAATATCAGCAGAATATGCTCCAATCAATAAATCTTCCCTCTCGTCACCATTTACATCTCCGGCTGAAGAAATACCTTTACTAAAGGTACTATTCGTTTCTGCACCATTTAAGATTATATCTGCGGTTGAATCCATAGATGAACCGCCATAAAAAACATAGGCTCGGCCAGTATATGAATTTACAGCATAGGCTCCTACAATCACATCATCATAACCGTCTTCATTTATATCGCCTAGAAAATTAAGGGTGTAACCAAAAATATCATGTGCGGCTTCTCCTGTGAAAGTGACGTCAGCTGTGTTGTCCATTGAGGAACCGCCGTAGTAAATATAAACCTTTCCTTTACTATCTGAATTTCCCCAAGCACTCACAAGAACATCATCATAACCATCGCGGTTAACATCATAAGCTGAGGAAACAGCATAACCAAGATAATTACTTGCGGCTTCTCCTGTGAAAGTGACGTCAGCTGTGTTGTCCATTGAGGAACCGCCATAAAAAACATAGGCGCGGCCGGCATTGCTTCCTCCAGAATCATTATCACCTGCTCCAATTATTACATCATCATAACCATCGCGATTAACATCTCCGGCTGAGGAAACCATGTAGCTAAACTGGTCTCCGGCTGCTTCTCCAGTAAAGGTAAGATCCGCCGTGGAATCCATGGACGAACCACCATAGTAAATATATGCCCGACCAGTATATGCACCTTTAGCGTTATTACCATATGCCCCAACAATCACATCATCATAACCATCGTGGTTCACATCCCCGGCCGAGGCAACACTATTGCCCAAAAGACCGCTAGCTGTCGTACCTTTAAGCTGAACATCGGCAATATTATCCATTGATGAACCACCGTAATAAATATAGGCACTGCCACCATAGTTAGCTCCAGCGCTATTCCAAAGAGCTCCTATTATCACATCATCATAACCATCGTGGTTCACATCCCCGGCTGAGGAAACGCTTGTGCCAAATTCATCATCAGCCGCAGCTCCAGTAAAGGTAAGATCAGCAGTGTTATTCATAGAAGAGCCGCCATAATAAAGATAGGCGCGGCCGGTAAGTGAGCCTAGGGCATCATTATTATGAGCTCCTATTATCACATCATCATAACCATCGTGGTTCACATCCCCGGCTGAGGAAACGCTATAGCCAAATTCATCACCAGCCGCTTCTCCATCAAATCTTAAATTATATGAAGAAGACATAGAATAGGAAGCAGCGTGGACACCAGAAATTAAAGAATTAACGGATAAAGGAATTAAAAAAAATATTAATAATGAAAGAAGAAATATAGAAATAGCTTTTTTACAAAAAAGACACATGATACTATTTAATAATATTTTTGGGAAAAATACAAGGACAAATTTTCCATATAAATTACGAGTCCAAAAAAACAAAAAAGATTCCCATCAAAACAACTGCAAAAAAACTTAAGACTTATTATTAATTTAAAGGTTTTGGGTAAAAAATATTTCCTCTTCTCCCGCACTTTTCCTGCAAGGTGCTTTGATACTTTATGATATATAAAATATACTTGACAAGACAGGAGTGGTGCATTTATGCTGTCTATGGCACTATAAAAACGTGCGCTTTTTATTGGAAAAAATTATCCCTGTTTTTCAAATTTTAAATTTCAAATTGATTTATGCTCTTTGCACTGGAAAATGCATCATTCGACTTCGCTCATGATTGCACTGAGCATTGTCGAAGTGCAAAAGTATAACTCCGTTTAGACTGAATTTGCAACATTTTTCTCACAAAAAAGTTGCAAATTACAGTAAAACGGGTATATGCTCTGTCCTTTTTGCAAAAACCAAAACACTGATGTAATTGAAACGCGTGACAATGAAGAGTTGTCTGCCGTGAGAAGAAGGCGGGAATGCGTAAGCTGCAAAAAAAGATTTACAACTTATGAACGGGTTGAAGAAGTAATCGCTTATGTTTCCAAAAAAGACGGGATTCAGGAAAGATTTTCAACTGAAAAATTAAAAAAGGGATTAATGGACGCTTGCCGAAAAACTAAAGTTCAATATGGAGATCTGGAAAAAATAATTAATGCTGTGACAGAAGCTTTATACGCCAAACCAAATTTAACAATCATGTCACGTGAAATTGGAGAAATTGTCGCTTCGGAACTCAAAAAAATTGATAAAGTGGCATACATCCGATTTGCCAGTGTATTTAGGGAGTTTGTTGATATTGGAGATTTTAAAAGAGAATTGAAACAAGTGAAATAAAATCAAAGATCAAAAATCAAAGTTCAAAAATACAGATTAAAGATAAAAAATATTTTTGATTTTTTATTTGTGTTTTTGATATTTAATATTTGATATTTGATTTATGAAACTCGAAGGTATCCGCCATCAAGTATTTGAAGACCGCTATGCCCTGCGCGACCAGGAAGGCCAGGTTTTGGAAAAAACGCCAGACGCCATGTGGCGCCGGGTCGCACGCGGCATTTCGCGGCAAGAAAAAACCAAAAAACTGCAAAATCTCTGGGAGAAAAAATATAACGAGCTTCTTTTTGATTTTAAATTTTTGCCAGGTGGCCGGATTTTGCTGGGCGCCGGCAGTCCATACCAAAATGTCACTTTTTATAACTGTTTTGTTTTGCCTTCACCTCAGGATTCCCGCGCCGGAATTTTAACCACTCTTTCCCAAATGACTGAAGTCATGGCCCGCGGCGGCGGCGTTGGTTTTAACATTTCGTCTCTCAGGCCGCGCGGCAGCCATGTCGTTCGAGTTAATGGCACCTCATCAGGCCCTGTCAATTGGGCGGAAATTTTTTCAGTGATGACACACGATATTATTCAGCAGGGCGGCACGCGGCGCGGCGCTTTAATGCTCATGATGTGGGACTGGCACCCTGATATTTTTGAATTTATCAGCGTCAAGCGCGACCACGCGAAAATGCAAGGCGCCAATTTAAGCGTTTGCATTTCTAATGAATTTATGAAGCGCGTCGCGAGAGATGAAAGCTGGGATTTAATTTTTCCAGTCACCGAGCACCCAAAATACAAGGAATGCTGGCATGGAGATATTAAAGATTGGCAAAAACAAAAACTGCCAATTAAAATTTATAAAACTATCAAAGCCCGTGATCTTTGGAATCAAATTTGCGAAAACGCTTGGGGATCGGCTGAACCCGGACTTTATTTCATGGACCGCGCCAACGAAATGAGCAATACCAGTTATTTTGAAACTCTTGTTTCCACCAACCCCTGCGGTGAACAACCGCTGCCGCCTTGGGGAGTTTGCAATTTAGGCGCCATCAATTTGACACAATTTGTGACTGACGGCGAGTTTAATTTTGAAAAATTAAAAAAATATGTACCAATCGCTGTTCATTTTTTAGATAATGTTATTGACGCGGAAAATTATATTTTTCCAGAAATGAAAGAGCGGCAAAATGATGAAAGGAGAGTGGGGCTTGGAACTCTAGGCTTAGGAGATGCTTTAATCATGATGAAAATTCGCTATGGTTCGAAAGAATCACTCTCTCTTATTGAAAAAATTTATGGCGAAATCCGGGACTGTGCATATGAAACTTCTTGTGAAATTGCTCGCGAAAAGGGAAGCTTTGAAAAATTTAATGCAAAACAATATCTTAAGGGAAAATTTGTTAAAAATTTGCCTCTTCAAATTCGAAAAAATATTGAAAAAAATGGAATACGAAATTCTGTCATTTTAACCCAAGCGCCAACCGGCAAAACCTCGCTTTTGGCCGGCGTATCTTCCGGCATTGAACCAGTGTTTTCTTTTTCCTATAAACAAAAGGACCGGCTGGGAGAACGCACGGTTTATCATCCTTTGTTTGAAAAATGGCAAAAGGAACACAATCAGGATTCCGCTCTGCAGAAGAAACCAGATTATTTCGTAACCGCCCAAGATTTAACCCCGGAAGATCATGTTTTGGTTGAGGCGGCAATTCAAAAATACACCGATTCCTCAATTTCCAAAACAGTGAATGCTCCCACTTCCCATACTGTCGATGAAGTCAAAAAACTCTACATGATGGCGTATGAAAAAGGATTAAAAGGAATCACATATTTTCGCGAGGGATCACGGGAAGGCATGCTTACTTCATCAGAACACTTAGCGAAAAAAGTGGAACTCGGAGGAAAAATGGTGCCTGAGGTGAAAATCAGGCCGACCAAAGTTGAAGGCGCGACTTACCGGTTGGACACGCCGGTTGGCATCACTTATATCACGGTTAACCATAATGGCGGCCGCGAACCGATGGAACTTTTCTTAAATGTGGGCAAGGCGGGCAGTGATATTTCTGCCATGGCTGAATCCTTAGGCAGACTCATTTCTTTAATTTTGCGCATGGCCTCTCCCTTATCAACTTGGGAAAGGGCAAAAACCATTGTCAGCGAACTGCGGGGAATTGGCGGTTCAAAAGTTGTGGGATTTGGGGAAAATAAAGTCCGCTCGCTTCCTGATGCAATCGCCAAAGCATTGGCACTTCATTTTGGGTTTAATGATGAAAATCATCATGCTGAGCGAAGCGAAGCATCCCATCGAGGGGATCCTTCGGTCGCTTCACTCCCTCAGGATGACGCAAAGCGCCAAAATTCTAAAAATAGCAATGAAACAATGGAGCAATCGAACAATGGTTCCCATTCTTTGTTTGACATTTGTCCCTCCTGCGGCACTGCAAGTTTTGCCTATGAGGAAGGCTGCAAAAAATGTTATTCGTGCGGATATAGTGAATGTTAAGGCAGATGCTACGCGCTGGATCACCACGGATTTTATTTGTTAGTATCTAAAAATACTCATGGTTATTGATTAGCACAGGTAATGGAAAATGCAATAAAAATATATTTAATTTGAACCTAAATACTTTAATGATTTAAATCATTAAAGTATTCTGACTCAAAATTATTCAAAATGCCAGAACGCGAGCAACCCCCCCCCATCACAAGAAAAAAATCCATTCAAGCGGCTTTTAGAATGGTGGAAGGAGAAACAACAGGAAAAAGAATCAATGAAAATTGCCCGCGAGGCGGTTCTACTTTTTGCAAACGGAGAACAAGAAATACAACAAACATTTTCGGCAAATAGCCCAAGTGAATTTGATTTAAGAAAATTAAATGAAGGTCAAGTTGTTAGAGTAAAAGGACATAGCGAAGCATTAAGCGCAGATTATTATTATTTTTATGTTGTTGGCAAAAAACGAAAAGATTTAGGAATATTCTATTTTATCAAAACCGATTACGACAAAGTTGCTCAATCGGGAATACTTAAACTAGGAACTGAGTGGAAGTTAGAAAAAGTTAGGCCGGAAAAACAATATTTTCCTGTTAAAGAAGCAATTATTGCGATGTCTCATTTGCGTTCACTTTCTAATTGGAAGGAGAAAGATTGTTGGGATTTGTTCGAAACAACAGTTTTAGATATTATGTCATCGGGTTTAAAACAAAAAGCTAAAGAAAAAGCCAGAGTGTCTGCTGGTTTGATTCAATTAATACCAGCAGCACAAACAATTGGGGTTTAATATGAAAATTCAAGAACCAAATCTTTCACCAATCGCCCTTGAGGTTGCCAAAAAGCGATATCTTAAAACAAGCCTGCGCGGGAAAGTGATTGAAACGCCGGGGGAGATGCTCGCGCGGGTGGCGCGGCACGCAGCCAAGGCCGAAATTGCCTGGGCAAAAAATGGGGAAGTGGAAAAAGCTGCCAAACTGTTTTATGAAAAAATGGTGGCGCTTAAATTTGTCTGCTCCGGCAAAGCCATGTTTGAAGCCGGAAATGAAGGCGGCACCGGCCAACTTTCCGCTTGTTTTGTGCTCCCTGTTGAAGACTCCATTTCGTCAATTTTTAAAACCTTGGGGGAAGCCGCACTAATTCATAAAAATAACGGCGGCACAGGATTTAATTTTTCGCGCATTCGGCCGCATGGAGACAAAGTCTTAAACGTGCCGGCGGCGGCGAGCGGCCCGGTTGATTTTTTAAAAGCCTTTTCTGCCGCGCTTGAAAAAATTCTGCAAGGAGCAAAGCGGAACGGCGCCAACATGGGAGTGCTTAATGTTAACCACCCGGACATTGAACATTTTATAACACTGAAGGACGAAGACCAAACCGTGAAAAATTTCAATTTATCAATTGGAGCAACGAATGATTTCATGGAAGCCGTTGCGGCGAGAAAACAATGGCTCTTAAAAAATCCGCGAAACGGAGCGGTTGTTAAAAAAATCCGCGCTGATAAATTATTCGATAAAATTGTGGAACACGCCTGGAAAACTGGGGATCCGGGCATGATGTTTTTGGACCGCATGGAAGCGGATAACCCCACGCCAACTCTTGGAAAACTTGATGCCACCAATCCTTGCGGTGAACAACCACTTCTTCCTTATGAATCATGCAATTTGTCGTCAATCGTACTTTCTAACCATGTAAAGAAAAAAACAAAAAGCCTGGATCCCCGATCATCCCTCAATTACTCTCGGGACAGGCTCATTAAAAAGAATAAGTTGGTAGTCGGGGATGACAAGAATAATGACAAGGTTGAATATGAAATTGACTGGGACGATTTGGCGGAAACTGTTCACTGTGCAATTCATTTTTTAGACAATCTAATTGAAGTTAACAACTATCCGATTCCGGAAATTGAAAGAATTGTCCGTTTTGGCAACCGCAAAATTGGGCTTGGTGTGATGGGGCTTGCCCATTTATTTTATCTTTTAAAGATTCCCTATAATTCAAAAACTGCGGTGGTTTTGTCAGAACGCCTGGCAAAATTCATTCGCCAAGAAGCGGAAAAAGAATCAAAAAGACTCGCCCGCGAGCGGGGAGTTTTTCCAAATTTTGAAATTTCAATTTATGCCGGATCGTCAGAAAAATATCGAAATGCAACCATGTTAACGATCGCCCCAACCGGCACGATTTCCCTTTTTGCTGGCGTGTCGAGCGGTATTGAACCAGTTTTTTCTCTTGTGACGATTCGCCGCACATTTTATGAAGATAAAAAAAATAATTCTTCTCGTGAACTTACTATTTTTGATCCAATTTTCGAAAAAGAATTAAACCTTCTTTCTCATCAAGAAAAGTGGAGTGAAAAACAAAAACAAGAAATAATAAATAAAATTCAACAAACAGGTTCTTTAAAAAATGTTCACGAAATTCCTGAGGAGATAAAAAATGTTTTTGTCGCCTCCCATGAAATCTCGCCCGAATTTCACGTTCGCCACCAGGCCGCTTGGCAAAAATATTTTGACAATGCGGTTTCAAAAACTATTAATTTTGGCGGGCAGGCCACAATTGATGAGGTGAAAAAAGCATATATTTTAGCTTGGAAATTAGGATGCAAAGGGATCACAATTTACCGGGATGGGTCAAAGAAAGATCAAGTATTAAGCATCGCAAGGGAATCTAGAATCTCGAATCTAGAATATAGAAAAATGCCGAAAAATCCAGATTCCAGATTCCAAATTCCAGATTCCTCTCTAAAATCCTGTCCTGATTGTGACGGACAACTTGACCCAGAAGGCGGCTGCCTTCACTGTGCCTCCTGCGGCTGGAGCGCCTGCAAGATCTAAAGAAACAATCCCACAATTTTAATCACGGTCACTAAATTAATTAGACTCACTACAAAACTAACAAAAATAAAACTTTCGTTGATAAAGGCGATTTTTCTGGCATTTTCCTCCGAATTTTCTATTTTTAAAATTTTGGGGAAAATTAAATTAAAAATCAAAAATATAAGAGAAAAGGCGGGAATTAAAAAAAGAAATATTTTTGGCGCCAGCTGTCCTTCTCCCCACGGCCGCGAATACCACATCGGAACCTCCGGCGGAAGGTCAAAATAGGAAAAAGATATGAGGCCAAAGGCCAAGATGATAATTAAAATATTGGTTAAAATAAAGAAAATTTTTCTTTGCATTTCTCTTAAAGTGATTTATAATCTTTATTATACAGCTTATGTTTTATGTTTACCCCTAAATTTAACATCACAAATAGCATTCTCAAAAATATCGGAATCATCGAGGCGTGCCGCGAAGTGATCACCAACGCACCTCTTGTTCCGGCATGGGAAGCAAAATTTCGGGAAGAAGCAATTATCCGGACAGTTCACCACGGCACTCATATCGAAGGCAATGAATTAAACTTTTCCGAGGCGGCGCGGGTTCTTCAAGGACAGCAAGTTTTGGCCCGCGACCGCGATGTTCAAGAAGTGATAAATTATCGAAATGTGATTAAATTTATTGACGAAATGGGACGGGTTATTAAAGAAAAAATTGAAAAAAAATATTTTAATGAAGAACTTTTCTCAAAAGAATTGCTTCTTAAAATTCACGAAGAAACAGCTAAAAGAATTTTGGGAGATGGCGATTGCGGAACGTTCCGTAAATCCCAGGTTGTTGTGAAAAATAGCCAAACCGGAGAAATCACTTTTCGACCGCCGCCTGCAATTGAAGTTCCTTTTCAAATTCAATCGTTTTTGGACTGGTTAAATTTATCTGAAACTCGCGAACTTCATCCCGCTCTTCAGGCCGGAATCACTCACTACGAATTGGTTCGCGTTCATCCGTTTGTGGACGGAAACGGTCGCTCTTCGCGTGCTTTTGCTTCGCTTGTTCTTTTTGCGCACGGCTATGACATTAAAAAATTCTTTTCTTTGGAGGAATATTATGACAAAAAACCGGAAGATTATTACGCCGCCCTTCAAACCGTCACGCGGCGGGCAGGAGATCTCACCGTATGGCTTGAATATTTCATCAAAGGGCTGGCAATCGAACTCACCCGCGTCAAAGAAAAAGTGCAAAAATTATCAGTGGATTTAAAAATTAAGGAAAAAATAGGGGAACAAATTGCCCTCTCCGAACGGCAAATAAAAATTGTGGAGTTTATAGAACAAACCGGTTTTTTACAGAACAAAAGTTTCCCGGAAATTTTTCCCATGGTGTCTGAAGACACAGTGCTTCGGGAAATTAAAGATCTTCTCTCCAAAGGCTTAATCCGCAAAGAGGGAAGCACCAAAGGAGCAAAATATGTGCTGGTGAACAGATAAATAATTTTAAATTTTCAATTTTAAATTTTAAATCAATTTTTAATGAATTAATTTTAAAAAAGACTTTTATTTGTAATATAATTCATTTCATGAAAAACGCGATTATTCTTCATTGTGCAGGGGACAACCCAAATTGTTTTTGGATTCCGAGCATTAAAAAATTTCTTGAAAAAAGAGGGTATGAAGTTTGGGCACCACAGCTTCCTGATGCCGATAATCCAGATTTAAAAAAACAATTGCCGTTTGTGTTGACGGGGGGGGTCTTTCATGAAGACACAATTTTAATCGGCCACTCAGCTGGTTCTCCATTAATCTTAAGCATCTTGGAAAATATTAATGTGAAAATTCACAAGGCTATTCTTGTTTCAGGATTTATTTTTCAGTCACGAAAAGAACAACCAGCCGCTATACTGCAAAAAGAATATAATGCAAAAAAAATTAAAGAGAATGTGAAAGATTTAATTTTTATCAATTCCGATAATGACCCCTGGGGATGTAACGACGAACAAGGTTTAAAGATGTGGCAAATGTTTGGAGGAACATTAATTCTTCGAGAAAAAGAAGGCCATTGCGGCTCAGGAACATTCAAACAGCCATATACCCATTTTCCTCTTCTTGAAAAACTTCTTGAACTCCCATTTTCCCGCAGCGTGATTGATGGAGGAAGATAAAAAATAAGTGCTAAAATAAAAATAACTGTTAACCTTCTTGTCATTCCCGCGAAAGCGGGAATCCAGAGTTTTTTGGTTTCATGTACGACCATTTTTATATTTACATTATGGCGAGTAAACGAAATGGAACTTTATATGTTGGTTTTACCAACGATTTGGCAAGACGGGTTTATGAACATAAAAATAATTTAGTTGAAGGTTTTACTCAAAAATACAACATACATATTCTAGTTTATTACGAAATTGTCGAAGGCGCCCTTGAAACAATAGAACGAGAAAAACAAATCAAAAAATGGAATAGAAAATGGAAGCTTGAACTAATTGAAGAAAAAAATCCTAACTGGAACGATTTATTTGATGAAGTTATTGAAAAGAGAAAAATAATAGAAGAAAGATCAAAATTATTTTATTAAAAAATAATATAGAATCTGGATCCCCGCTTTCGCGGGGATGACAGGAGACGAGAATATGCAATTTTCTGAATTTTCAAACTACCTAACCCTTCTTGATAAAACTAGTGCGCGGAATGAGATGACCGTGATTTTGGCGGAACTGTTTAAGAAATTAACCGCTGAGGAAATTGACAAGGCAGTTTATCTTCTTCAAGGAAAAGTGACGCCGCAATATGAACCGGAAAAATTTAATTTGGCGGATAAAACAATTATTAAGGCGATTTCATTCGCGTTTAACAAAACGGCCGAGCAAATTACAAATTTATTCAAAAATAAAGGAGATCTTGGAGAGGTCGTGTATGAAAATCAAAAATCAAAAATCTCCGCCAAGGGCGGATCCGCCTCAGGAGGAAAAAATCAAAAATACAATTTAAAAATCAAAAATGGATTATCAATAAACAATGTTTATCAACAATTACTTACACTTACAACAATCTCCGGTGCTGGAACAATAGATAATAAGATGCGTTTAATATCTGGTCTCTTACAGAACCTTGACCCTGCATCCGGCAAATATCTAGTCCGTATTATTTTAGATAAAATGCGCCTCGGGTTTTCTGACGCCACCATTCTTGACGCTTTTTCTTGGATGTTAAAAAATGATAAATCTTTAAAATCCCATATTGAAGAAAAATATAATATTCATCCGGATTTGGGACTTATTGGAAAACTTTTGAAGGAGAAGGGAGAGAGAGGGTTAAAAAATATTACGATCGAACCAGGCTGCCCGGTTTTAATGGCCAAGTGTGAGCGCTGCAACTCCCCGGAGGAAATTTTGGAACATGGAGAAAAATTCGGGATTGAGGACAAGTATGACGGGTTTCGCTTACAAATCCATATTTGCCAAAAGTTCAAAGTTCAAAGTTATGGAGTTTTTTTCTGAAGAAAAAAACGATTCAAAAGAAAAGTCAATTTCAATTTTTTCCCGCAATCTTGAAAACGTCACCCATATGTATCCAG
>JBGSIU010000015.1:0-37938 GCA_041742375.1 Patescibacteria group bacterium | reverse complement strand
AATTTTTCTAATTCTATTTTAGAAAACTCCATATCGCTTATGATCTTTTTTTCAGCGTCTATAACCTTAATCTTAATTTCCGGTATTCTATTTTTGCCTATCATCATCACAAAACGCTGTAATACGCCTAATGTTTGGTCTAAATATTTTACTCGTATTTCGATACTTATTACGTCATATCTTTCACCATTGCCAAAAATGATTTCCCCTCCGCCATGACCAACAATTTTTTTCTTGTAAGATATCGTCAAATTCGCTTTTTGCCTATTAGGATCAAAATTAAACTCATCTAATGAAAACCATCTCTCGTCGGCAAACTCTTTGAGCCTTAAAAATATATCTCTAACCTTTAGCGGTCTGAGGTTGTGTATTTTTGAGTAAATGATTGGATTATTATTTAGAAAAATCATTATTCCGTTTTTAAAGATCCAAATGCTTTTTCGGCATTTGTTAATTATCGTATCAAGCTGACCATATGAAAGTTCTATTTGTTTCGAACCCTTCGGTTTGCCAGTTTCTGGATCAACAACATTAAACAATATCGTATCGTTATCAGTTATTTCGTAAAAATCATGTCCTTCACCTGCATTCCTAAGTTCATTGTCAAATCCTTCCACAAAATCAGAGAAATTGCCTTGAATTAATTGTGTTTTGATATTTTTTATCGCTTGATATTTTTCAGCAGCGGAAATATCAACAAATGTCGAAGGAGTTGAGGCTTTATTTGGAATTTTATAATTCTTACATAAAAAATAATACGGAACTGTTGCCCATAAACGAAACTCGCTTTCAAAAAAAACTTTATAATGTCTAACCGCAGTCGAAAACTTTGTCTCAATTTTGCATGCCTCATAAAACATTCGTTCAGATTCACTTATTCGAGTAGCGGCATCATCTGTCCTGTCGAAAATATTTGCCATTAACTGCACAAGTTCACAAGAATTATTTTTCAGTAATTCGTTGCACATCCATTGAATAAAAAGTACCTTCTGCATGTCGATTTTTTTGACGCCATGCCTCCACGCAAACCAAGCTTGATCTAAAAAATATTGATATGCATCTCTTGCTGGTTCAGGATTCAGAAAAGGTCGAAAGAATTCTTGATAAAACCTTTCTTTTATTGCATAAGACGGGTTTCCCATTTCAATAGCATCATCGAAATTCATAGATTTAATAAATATATTTTAGCTTTAGTTGTCAACAAGAACAAATGTTTTATAATAAGAATCATGTAAAAAAAATATGGTCGTATTTAAGTTTAACTAATTATATGGTTTCCTCGGATTTATCAATACTTAATCAAATTACCCAAGCTCAGGATCAATTTGTCGAATCTATACGATCTTCTTTTACCCCGATATCAGGTATAACACAAATAATTAACAGTATTCTTGAACAGCAAAAGCAGATTCAAGATAAGTTAAAACCATATTTGGAATGGCAAAGCAAACTAATCGAACAGGTAACACAAATAAATGAAGCTATAAGGAATGCTATCCCTAAAATAGACATTACGCAATTACACAACATTGCCCAAACTTTAATTGATGAAGGCGTAAGACTGGACGTGCTCACAAAGACAGGTTGGTGGTATTGTCCTTCAATGACAGAGATAGACACGGATGAAATTAAAAAAGCAGCTTTGAAATACAATCGTGGGAATAAACATGCCATGACAAATTTAATGAAGAAATCCTATCAACAAAACAATTACTCTCTTTTAAGAGATACTGTTAATTCTTGGAAACTGAATCAACTATTTAAAAAAAGGTTTAAAGTAATTGAAGATACCCTTGAGGCTCATATTCAAGGTAAATACACCCTTTCAATTCCTGCATTGCTACCTTTGGCCGAAGGTATTGCCGCCGACTATTGCAAAACTAAGGGAAGTAATGGGCAAGTAAAAATAGAAAAGGCTTTTGAAAAACTACTTCAATCCGGTGAATATCCGTTTAAGTTCCCAGATTTATTTTTACAAATTATTGCAGACGTAATATATAAAAATACAGGCAAAGCAAAAGATCCTTTTAGAAAAAAGTTAAATCGGCATGGTGTACTACACGGAATATATATTCACTATTATGACGCTCCACGATCTTTACGCTGTTTCATCTTATTAGATGCACTGTCTACTTTGAAATAGTTCCGCAAAAGAGACAATCAGTTTGCCCCAAATTTTACTTTAGGTTCGCACATCGAATTTTCCCCGTGTCTTTTACTTTAAAAGTACTATGCGGGGCAGTTTTTAGTCGTAAAATAACCTTGTGTGGTCCACTGAAGATGCACTTGGAGGAAAAGAAGGTTTTTTAATCTCTATATCTATCTCTCTACTTTAGATTGTCAAAAGGCTATCGTGAGCTGCCAGGGACTCGAACCCTGAACCAATTCCTTAAGAGGGAATTGCTCTACCAGTTGAGCTAGCAGCCCAATATAGATATTATAATTTAATTAATTAGAATCTACAATATTATAACGGCAAACGCATAGGATTGATAATCAATTTGTTATTTGATATGATTAAACCATGCGACAAAGAAAATGGACAAAAAATCAATTAATACAATCAGTAAAAAACTCCTTTAGCATAAGACAAGTATTGCAAAAAATTAAATTGAAGGAAACGGGTGGAAATTATAAACAAATTTATAAATACCTCAAAGAGTATAATTGCAATATTGGCCATTTTAAAGGACGAGGTTGGAATGCAGGGCTACATGGAATTGGAAAAAATAGATATTTACTGAGTGAAATATTAGTAAAAAATAGTAATTTTCAAAGTCATAAACTAAAAATTCGATTATTTAAGGAAGGTATAAAACCAAAAAAATGCGAGCAATGCGGTTGGGCAAAAATAACAATCGATGGTTATTTACCGCTTGAACTTGACCATATAAATGGTAACAATAAAGACAATCGGTTGGAAAATCTTCGTATATTGTGTCCAAACTGTCACAGTTTAACAAATAATCATAGAGGTAGAAAAAATTCTAAAAAAAAGATAAAATAAGCATGATGCCCGAGTGGCGGAATTGGCATACGCGCAGCACTTAAAATGCTGTGAATGAATAGTTCATGCGGGTTCGAGTCCCGCCTTGGGCACTTCAAACGGGGTGTAGCCCAGTTGGTAGAGCGCGCGGTTTGGGACCGTGAGGCCGGAGGTTCGAGTCCTCTCACCCCGACTGAATTTAAGAATCGAAGATTTGACATCCGCAAAAAATTCTCGTATACTGAAAATACAGTATGAAAAAAATACTCGTTCTTTTTGGTTGCTGGACATTAAGTTATTTTGTAATTTTCTTCTTATTTTTAACTGCACTTGTATTTTCAAAAAATTCTTTTTCAAACAATAAAATACTTGGCGCAACTATAGATTTAACAGATAACGATACGGAAATCTTCTCCAGCCTCCCTCAGGAAATGCCGATATCGGAAAATAAACTTGGCTTTAAAGATGGGCGCGCAATTTCTATCAAAAATTACCTCCTAAAATATCAGGCTCCTGAAGCACTTCTTTCCGAAGTTGATTTTTTAGTCCAAAAAGCGGATCAATATAATGTTGACCCGCGCCTTGTTATCGCAATCACCCGCAAGGAATCAACTTTTTGCAAGAATATCGCCACCCTTAAAGATGGATCATCCTCCAATAACTGTGGAGGATTGGGAATTTATGGTTCGACAATTCAAAAATTTTCCACAATTCACGATTGGCTTGACGCCGAAATTAGATTTTTAGCCGATGCTTATATTGAGCATGGAATTACCGATACTTGTGAAATTGAGAAAACTTACACACCTCCTTCAAAAGGCAAGTGGTGCGCCGCCATCAACTATTATTTAGCGGAGATGCAGTAAATTTACACAGTTATACATCTTAGTTATCCGTTATCTTCTTCATACAGGCTTCTTACCTTATTTCACCTCAACATTGACTAATCTGATATTGTATGATATATTTACGCGTAGATCCTGAGGTAGGCTTTCCCAAGACTACTTTAGGGTTTTTTTATGCTCAAAAAAATTGCTTTTATCGCATTTTTATACTCAGTCTTTACCTTTGTTTTTCTTACCAGCGCCTTTGGTTACGAAGGAACGGCCGGCCAATCGGCTGAATTACAATCTGTGATAACGCTTAAAAACACCTTTGATGAATTGCATTTCGATCTTCGACAGTTTAAACTTCAAAAATTTTTCGAATTAAAATACTCTCCGCTGAAAGATCATACTCTTTACATTTTAAAAACTTCTGACAAATATCAGGTTGATTGGCGCCTATTTCCGGCAATTGCCGGAGTTGAAAGCGGATATTGCCACGCATATATTAAGGCAACAAATAACTGTGTCGGGTGGGGAGGAGGCACAATTTTTTTTGATTCAATGGAAGATCAAATTGACACGGTGCTAAAAAGTTTAAAAAAGAATTATATCGATCAAGGGTTAGTTACGGTTGATTTAATCGGCGCTCGTTATGCCGCCGACCCAGCATGGAGCTATAAGGTTTTGCGAAACATGAATGAAATCAAGGAAACGAAAATTGTGGATTAATTTGTGCCGAGGAGAGGACTCGAACCTCCAATCCTTTCGGAATACGGTCCTAAGCCGTACGCGTCTACCAATTTCGCCACCTCGGCTCGTGAAAACATCAGGGCTTTACCCCATATTTTACACCAACCGCTTGTCTCATGTATACCCGTTTTACTGTAATTTGTCCTGAGTTTATCGAAGGATAAATTCAGTCTAAACGGAGTTATACTTTTGCAATTTCGAATGCAAAGAGTATATAATGAGATATATCATCTTATGGAAGAGCAAACAAACTTAATTCCAGAGGTTAAATCTTTTTTAGACGAATATACCAAGCATCTTTTAGCTTCACGCCAAGGATACACGCCAATTCACGTTGATGATATTTCCTCCAAAGTGGCGCGTTTTTATGAAGTGATCCGCAAGGTGATTGATTGGCAAGATGATGCCACCATACGCCGAGGCGCGATTGAGCGGATTTTAAAACGGGTTTTATTTCCAAAGCTAACCGGGCTTGCAGCTCAAATTACGCCTGATTTTTTGGCAGAAAGCCTCACGATTGAGCTTATCCGCGGCGGCCATTTGCCAAATGACACTGTTCCGCGGGAGAGAGTGGCCATTCTTTCTGTATCTCTTGAGAAATATTTATTTTTCTTGCAGAATTCATCCTCGCGTGGATTTTTGCAAGTTAAGGAAAAAATTAACTATATCACATTTATCATCGAAATCATGGCCTGCGAAATTGAGGAAATTTTAGTTAATCCCGCTAAAGAATACGGCCTTATGAATCTTATGACAGACGCTCTGGTGAAGCGCATCCGAGTTATTCCAGAACATAAACTAAGCCAGTCAGAGAAACGGAAATGGACATATATTTCAGTCTGCCTATCTCTTTATAATTTGGACGACAATTTTATTTTTTTTCAAATTCTAAAAAATAAATTTCCTTTTTGGCACCGCCCAAACCAAGAGCAAATGAAAATAATTAATAACCAGCTTGACACAGTTTGGAAAAATTTGCAAAATGAAATAAACAGCCCCTCAATGAAAAAGTTTTTACGGGTTGCGGAGCGCATTGATACCGTGTTCACATTAATTGATGATGTGTTAAAGAAACTTGAAGATAAACCAAAAAGCATTCTTCCCGCATTTAGCAACAAAGACAGCCTGACTCAAATGATTACTGAAGCGTATCAAAAACGCTACGCCACGCTTAAAACCCGTCTTTTTCGGTTGGCAATTTTCTCAACTTTATCAGTTTTTCTTTCCAATTGGGTTACTTTTTATATCATCGAAGTACCGCTAGCTAACATTTTTTACGAAGGTTTTAATTTTTTGGCCGCTGCAGTTGATTTTGCCATTCCAACCGTTTTAATGTTTTGCCTAGTCTCGATTATCCGGCCGCCTGCCCAAAAGAACGAGAAAATGGCGATCGGAACAACGCTTGGCTTTATTTATCAAGATGAAAAGCAGGAATATTATCAGATCCGAGTGTCTGAGAACAAAAAATCAGTTTTCCGTTTTGTGATGAACATCCTATATCTCATTTTTATGATTGCCGTTTTTGCCGGGGTTGCTTTTATTTTTTATATCGCAAAAATCCCAATAACTTCAGTGGTTTTTGACACATTTACAATTGCCTTAACGGTTTTTGCCGCTGTCACGATTCGCAACAAATCTAGCGAGCTAAATGTTGATGATCGAACAAATTTTAGCGATTTTTTGCTTGACATTTTTTCGGTGCCAGTCGCCAAAGTCGGCTCAATTTTTGCTCAAAAATGGAAAGAATATAATATCGTGTCAATATTTTTTAATTTTATTATCGAAACTCCTTTTGCCGTTGTCCTTGATTTTATCGGCCGTTGGAGTGAATTCATTAAAGAAAGAAGAGCAGAGCTACATTAGAAATTAAAAGTTAAAAAATCAAAAATCAAAATGACAATTTAAAATTCAAAATGATAAAGAGTTTTTTCCATTTTGTCATCCCAGACAACCATATTATTTTTTAAAATACTTGATCTGGGATCCAGAACTTTACATTTTGAGATTCACACTTTGAATTTAAAAAGATTAACAATAATCATCATCCTCATCATTCTCGCCGTCATAGTTGCTTCCCAAACTGACGCAGTGAAAAATATCGGCAAGCCGCCAAAAATTTATTCAGAAAAAGCAACTGTCAAAAAGGAGAATATTAAAGAGATCGTTTCCGGCTCTGGAAAAATCCAGTCAAACACAGTTGCCATTTTGAAATTCCAAACTTCCGGCCTTTTAACCTATATTGGCGTGAAGCGCGGTGACATTGTCAAAAAAGGCCAACTTGTTGCCTCTCTTGATCAGCGGGAACTTCAGAAAAACTTAAAGAAAAAATTAAACGACTACATGTCCGAACGCTGGGATTTTGAAGAAGACAAACAAATAACATACAAAGATATTGCGCTAAATGACACGATAAAACGAGCGCTTGAGAAAAACCAATTCGCGCTTGACAAAACTGTTTGGGACGTGGAAATTTCCGATATTGCTTTAAAATTCGGCAATTTATATTCGCCAATTGACGGCATCGTCACTGAAGTTGACGCCCCGCAAATTGGCGTTAATATCACCGCCGCCACAGGTACTTTCACGGTTGCAGATTTTAACGATATTTCTTTTAAAATTGATGTTGACGAAGTTGATATTGGGAAAATTTTACCCGGACAAATGGTGGACATTAAACTTGATGCTTATCCGGAGAAAACTTTTTTTGGCGCCGTCTCAAAAATCGGGTTTACTTCAACCACAACCTCTGGCGGCGGCACGGCATTCCCCGTGGAGGTGAAATTTCCGGATAACACTGATTTGCGTTTTAAAATCGGCATGAACGGTGATGCGGAAATCGTGGTGCGTGACGTGCGAAACACGATTATTATTCCGGCACAATTTATTAATGAAGAAGACTCAAAAAAATTTGTTTATGTTTTGAAAAAGGCCGGAAAATCATATGAAAAAAGAGTGATTAAAACAGGCATTGAAACTGATGACGCGGTAGAAATCCTTGAAGGATTAAAACAAGGCGAAATTGTGATGTTGCCACAAGAAAAATAATCCTAATGAAAAATAATTCTCAAAAACAAGAAAAACAAATAATTTTAGAACTTCGAAATGTCTGCAAAATATATAAACTTGGCGGGGAAGAGCTTTATGCCGTTGACCATGTTGATTTAAAAATCCATGATGGTGAGTTTGTTTCCATCATCGGACCATCAGGAAGCGGCAAAAGTACCCTTATGCACTTAATCGGAGCGCTCGATACCCCAACAAGCGGAGAGGTGATTATTGATGGAGAAAATGTTGCCCGCCTTAAAGAAAAAACGCTGGCAAAAGTTAGAAATAAAAAAATCGGCTTTGTTTTTCAAGCTTTTAATTTGCTTCGGCGCACCAGCGCCCTCACCAACGTGGAACTTCCGCTTGTTTACGCCGGCATTAAATCAGGTTTACGCCGGCAAATCGCAAAACAAAAATTAACTGAAGTTGAACTGGAGGATAGAATAAATAATTTGCCCAGCCAGCTTTCAGGCGGCCAGCAACAGAGAGTGGCGATTGCACGGGCGCTTGCCAATGATCCGGGTATTATTCTGGCGGATGAACCAACTGGAAATTTAGACAGCCACTCGGGAGCAGAAGTCATGCGGATTTTAAAAGAACTTCATGAGAAAGGACACACGGTGATGGTTGTCACTCATGACAAAGAAACCGCCCGCCTGGCCGATCGCTTGATTCAAATCAAAGATGGAAAAATTGTGAATGACATAATAAATACTAACTAATACTAACCAATACTATCAAATACTATCCAATACTAATAAAACCAGTTAGTAGTCTGTAGTAAAGTTTTTTCTACAGACTACTGACTACTAACTACAAGTTTTTCTTTATTTGTTAGTATTAGTTAGTATTGGATGGAATTAGTTAGTATTTGATAGTATTTTAATTTGGATTTCCTAGAAATTATTCGCGTTTCACTTTTAGCCCTTCGCACCAATAAAATCCGCAGCATCTTAACTGCCCTTGGGATTATTATTGGCGTTGCCTCGGTCATTCTTCTTGTGTCAATTGGCACAGGACTGCAAAGTTATGTCGCCAAGCAATTTGAGAGCCTAGGATCAAACACGATCTATGTCATGCCGGGCAAAGTTAAATTTGAACAGGGAGGAGGCGGAGGATTTACGGCAGTTAATAAGCTGGAATTTTCCGACGTGAAAAAAATCACCAAACTTGGAACGCCAATTGTGATTGCGGCCGGGCATATGGAGCGGACCACGAGTGTTAAATATCGCGGAGAGAAAATTGATACCATAGTTAATGGAGCTGATGAAAATTATAATCAAATTTTTGTCGCTGACATGAGCCGCGGAAAATGGTTTAGCCGATTTCAGCTTGCCACTTCAAAAAAGGTTGTCGTCATGGGACAGAAGGCTGTCGAAGATTTGAAAATTCCAGGCGATCCGCTTAAAAAAAGCGTTTTTATCGGCGACCAAAAATATTCTATTATCGGCGTTTTAGAAAAAAAAGGCGGCGGTATGGGAGGCCCAAGCGTAGACAGCCAAGTTTTTATCCCAGCTTCAACATACCGCAAATATTTTGACGCCGAATATCCAAACATCATTATGGCAAAATTTGAAGGGGAAGGGAACAGCGAGAGGGTCCAAAAAATGATTAAAGATTATTTTTATAACACGCGGGATTTAACTGAAGATGATTTCACCGTTTTTGACCAAAAAGAATTGCTCAACACTATTAATCAGCTTTTGGGAGCGATTACAGTCGCCCTTGGCGGAATTGCCGCGATTTCCCTTCTTGTCGGAGGGATTGGTATCATGAACATTATGCTTGTTTCCGTCACAGAACGCACGCGGGAAATTGGACTCAGGAAAGCCATTGGCGCCACGCCAAACAATATTTTAATCCAATTTTTAATCGAAGCGCTTGTCCTTTCACTTGTTGGCGGCGGCATCGGTATTTTGCTCGGATGGATTGGAAGCTTAATTATCTCAAGCTATATTGAAACCTTTGTTTCTTTAAATTCAGTGCTGATGGCATTTGGCGTTTCGTCATTTGTGGGGATTTTCTTTGGAGTGGCGCCGGCAATCAAAGCCAGCCGCCTCTCGCCAATTGAAGCGTTACGGTATGAATAATATAAAAGCGCGAAGATCATGAGTCAAATCGAATGATTGAGGCACTTCGATATGAATAATCTTCTTGACGAATTTTTCAGAATTGTTATACTAAAAACATGATTACTGATAATGATATTAAAAAACTTGCAAAAATTTTTGCCACAAAAAACGATCTTAAAAGGTATCCAACAAAAACTGATCTTAAGAATGAGCTGAGTAAATACGCCACTAAAGAAGACCTTAAAAATGAGCTGAGGAAATATACGACAAAAGAAGATTTAAAACAAACGACGGTTGAGATTATTGACATACTTATGGAAGCAATAAATAATATAGACAGTAAACTCAACACGATTATCCATAAATATGATGATATCCATGATATCACCGAAAACCATGAGCTCCGAATAACAAAAATAGAAGATCGTCTATACGAAAATTATAAACATGTTTAAAAAAACCTTCATCTTTTTTTTACTCTTTTATTATATTTTTTTCAAACACCCATTAATTTCCCGCGCTGATTATTCAAGCTTAAAAATTGAATATAGCCAAAAGCTCGCCGAATATAATGAGGCTTATTCTGATTATCAAATTGCCAGAGGTTCGTACCTTACATACAAAACCCTTGCCGCTTTAACGCAGGCTCTTGAAAAATCAAAAACCTATCTTACCAAAAGAGATGAACTAATCATTAAACATTTCGAGCTGTTAAAAGAAAAGTCAAACTCCAAAATCGCAGACGGAGAGATCACTTTTTATCGCAGCCATTTATCATTGATTACGGCAATCGCCACTTTAAAAGATATCGAAACCGTAGCGAAAAAAGCAGAAGATCAAATTCCCATATCCAATGTTCGCAGTAAGCAAATACTTGGGCAAATACTAATTTCAAAAGTTCAGGAAATTAATAATTCCTATTCAAATATAATTAATGAAACAAGTGGCCTTGAAGCCAAAATCATGGAATTAAAAAAAAGCGGGAAAAACACTGATAAGCTTGAGAGGTGGCTTGTCGAAGTTAAAAATAAAAAAATGCTTTGCGAAACTTTACTCGCCCAAGTTAATGACCGATTAAATGCATTAAAAGGAAACAGCGCTTCTGTGGAAAAGGATTTTAATGAAATGCGGATTGATATTTCGCAGGCAAATTTATACTTAAAAGAAGGCGCTAACTATATAAAAGAAATATTGGAGGAGATAAAATATGATTGATGAATGGGGAAATGAAATCAAAGAAAATCCATTTGCTGCGTTTAAAAAAAAACTATTAGAACGGCGGTATTTACTAGCTTTTCTTCTTGGAGCTGCTTTTTTTACATTGGCGGCAGTTCAAGCAATTGGCTTTTTTGTAAATCGTGCATCTCCTGCCTCAACACCAAATAAGGCAATTCCGACGATTTCTCAAATTTCTCCCCGTGATCAAAAGAAGCTATCGCCGCTTTCAACTGAATCAGGCTTTCTTCTGCTTGAAGAAAACACAGCCACTCTAAGTTCGCAAATTGACACTATTGATCTTTATGAAAGCCCTCTTATGTTTCCGCCGGTCAATGTTAAAGTATCATTTGGAGAAAAATAGGCCAACATTGCCTCATTGTTCAATTGCTCCATTGCTAAAAAAAAGCGAATTGTATGTTATAATTTCACTAAATTATGACAACAATAAAACTTAATCGCCTACCAAAAACCACAGTAGAAATTACCGCAACTATCCCAAACTCCGATATAAAGACAGAATACGAAGTCGTCATGAAAAAAACAGTTGAAGAAACCGAACTTCCGGGCTTTAGAAAAGGAAAAGCGCCGCGCGACATGGTGGAAAAAAATATCGATCGCGCAAAAATTGCGACGCTTATAATCCGCAATTTAATTCCCAAAGCATACTCTGATGCGGTTAAAGAACATGATCTTCATCCAATTATTGACCCGACGCTTGAAATTCAAGAACCAAAAGAACTAATAGAGATTCTTGATGAGGCAGACTTAAAATTAAAAATTACGACCTGCGAGGCACCAAGCGTCAAATTAAATGATTATAAAGAAAAAATTAAAGCTGAGTCGGCAAAAGACGCGATCTGGACTCCAGATAAAGGCGCGCCGGATAAAAATCAAAAAGAGGAATCTCCGGAAATTAAGGAGCAAAAAAAATTCGTCAGGAATATTGACATTCTGCTAAAAACCTGCAATGTCGAAATTGGAGAATTAGTTATTAAAGCAGAGGCTAATCGCTTACTTTCCCAGACTCTTGATGAAATTAAAAAACTAGGGCTGACACTTGAGGAGTATTTAAAAAACACGGGTAAAACCGCTGATAATCTTCAGGCGGAAGCGAAAACAAAAGCTGAATCATCCCTCAAAATAAGCTTTATTTTTGACGAAATTGCCCAGAACGAAAAAATTACTGTTGAAAAAAGCGATATTGACGCGATAATCGCTAAGGCGACCGATTCCGCACAAAAAGCCCAAATTCAGGCTAACAGTTATCAGCTAGCGCCTATCATTTTGAGGCAAAAAGTGGTTGACTTTTTGAATAAACTGTGATATAGTTTGTGCCTAAATTTGCGTTAGCGCATAAACTATATGGCATTTAATAACGTGTGGAATAATTACTATCAGAACAAGAAAAAGACACCAAAAGTATATTCGAATCAAAACCCTATCGAGGCGGCGAAATCTATTGGTTCAGATGTTGTCCAAAAAGTAAACACAGAACTTGTCGGTGGAACAGTATCTTCCGCTTTTGAACAAATCGGCATTATTCCAAAACAAGGATCGCTCGGCATTAACGGAGAAATTGATTTAACTCAATTTCAATCCTCAACAATCGGTGAGACTAAAATCAATACAACTATTCACCCGGGAATTGTACACGCGGAAAATATTATCACCCAAGAACAAATATTTGTTCAAAAAGAAAATCAACAGGCAAAATGTGAAATTAATCAAATATTAAAAGAGTTAAAGATTTTGGCAGAATCGATGAAAAATTTTGAACACGAAGTTTCCAAAGTGGCAATTGAAACATCTCCACAAAACATGGGTGTTTATCATAAAAATTTCTTCGAATGGTTAATTACCATGATCCGCGATTTACGAAAACAAGTGTCCGAAAGCACCACATGGCTTTCAGTTTTCAAAAGCAAAAAGAAAAAGAGGGGATACTGGAACATGTTTAAAAAACACGGCACTCAGTTTGGCCTTTCTGACGAGAGAGTAATTGCCACATCAACCGGCTAATCCTATAAACTTTATAAAGTTTATAGGAAAAATTGGACAGGAAAATTCCTGTCTTTTTTTGAACAATTTTTAACCTGGTTGTGATAGAATAAAATATAATGATATTGACAATAAACATGGACGGTTAGTTCATCGGTTAGAACGCTTCGTTGACATCGAAGAGGTGAGAGGTTCGATTCCTCTACCGTCCACAACACAAATTAATTAAAAATTACGAACTAGAAATTACGAATTAAAATAAAAAATAATTCGTAATTCGTAATTCGTAATTCGTAATTTGGATTTACACCCCCTCCGCCACACAGCCGAACACGTCCTCCACTTTGCAATGCAGAACCTATATCCTACGCTTTTAAAGGCCATGGGGCCGGCAACGGATGAAGGCTATTATTTTGACTTCGACTACGATGAAAAAATCTCCGAAGCGGATTTTCCAAAGATTGAAAAAGAAATGCAAAAAATTATTAACCTAGATTTGCAAATGGTAAAGGCGGAAATTGATGAAAAACAGGCTCGGGAAATTTTCAAAAATAATCCGTATAAAATCGAATGGATTGATTTAATTTTAAAAAGAAACGAACCGCTGACAATTTACAAAATGATTGATAAAAAAGGCAAGGTTTACGACATTGACTTGTGTTCCGGGCCACACGCCAGCTCAACTGGCAAAATTAAGGCATTTAAATTACTCAAAGTGGCTGGCGCCTATTGGCACGGGGATGAAAAAAACAAAATGCTCACCCGCATTTATGGAACAGCATTTTTTATGCAAGAAGAATTAGAAAATTGGATAAAAAAACAAGAAGAAGCAGAAAAAAGGGATCATCGAAAATTGGGAAAAGATTTGGATCTTTTTGTTTTTTCTGATTTAATCGGCAAAGGACTGCCTATTCTTACGCCAAAAGGAACAATTATTCGTAGGGAGCTTGAAAAATATGTTTTGGAAGAAGAAATGAAATGGGGATATGAACATGTGATAACGCCACCTCTGGCTAAAACTGATTTATATCGCACATCAGGCCATTATCCATATTATCAAAACACGATGTATCCCGTAATGAAAGTTGATGATGAAGAATTGATTTTGCGTCCAATGACTTGCCCTCATCATTTCATGCTGTATAAATCGCGCCCGCGAAGCTACAAAGAATTACCAGTTAGATTTGCAGAAATTGCATCGCAATTTCGCTACGAAAAAAGCGGAGAGCTGTCAGGACTCACGCGCGTGCGCATGTTTTGTTTAGCTGATGCCCATATTATGTGCGCCGTATCTCAGGCAAAAGAAGAAATAAAAAACGTTTTAAATTTAATTGACAGTATGAATAAGGTGCTTGGATTGGAAAAAGGGAAAGATTACCGCTATCGTTTATCACTCGGCGACAGAACTGATGAAAAAAAATATTATAAGGACGATGCAGCCTGGGAAAAAGCTGAAAATGTCTTGCGCGAAGTTTTAGTGCAGGAAAAAGCGCCCTTCTTTGAAGTAAGTGGCGAAGCGGCATTTTATGGACCAAAAATTGATGTCCAAATGAAAAAAGTTAATGGGCAGGAAGAAACGGCATTCACGGTCCAATATGATTTTGTTATGCCAAAAAGATTTTCCCTCACATATATTGACAAGGATGGCAAAGAAAAACAACCGATCGTGATTCACCGTTCGTCAATCGGCGCTTTTGAAAGAACAATGGCATTTTTAATCGAGCACTATGCTGGCGCGTTTCCGTTATGGCTGGCACCTGTCCAGGCTGAAATTATTCCGATTTCGGAAAAACAAGCTGATTATGCCGAAAGAGTGTTAAAAAACCTTAAGGAAGCCGGAATTCGAGCTGAAATGATGGCTGAGAACGAATCGATGCAAAAGAGAATAAAGCTCGCAACTGAGCAAAAAATCCCCTACATGATTATTCTTGGCGGTAAGGAAGAAGCAGAGAAAAAAATAAGCATTAGGACGCGAAACGGCAATCAGGAGAACATGATTAATCTTGCTGAACTCATTAATCGGTTAAAACGAGAAATTGACGAAAAGATTATCGAGCCAGATAGTTAAGAAATAGGGGATTGCCTGAAAGTAATCAAAGATGCTATAATTCATAATAATCCTTAAAGGATGTTAGATGAAGAAGTTTTATAAAATTAATCAATTCATAAATACTGCCACGGTGCGTTTAATCGGACCGGATAATAAACAAATTGGAGTTGTCACAAGGGAAGAGGCGCTCAAAATGGCGAAAGAGGCGGAAATGGATTTGGTTGCTGTTGCGGAAAATGCCAAGCCTCCGGTTTGCAAAATTATCGAATTTAAAAAATTTAAATACCAAGAGCAAAGAAAAGAAAGACAGGCAAAAAAAGGAATTCGGCGCGTTGACACAAAACAAATTATCTACACTCCATTTATTGGTGAGAATGATTATAAAGTTGGCATGAATCGCGCATTAAGATGGTTTAAGGAAGGCAACCGGGTTAAGGTGATTGTTAAATTTGTTGGCCGGCAAATAACAAAAAAAGAGTTTGGATTCAATTTAATTAACAGATTTGCCAAAGAAGTTGAAGGAATAGCAAAAATAGAAGCCATGCCGAAATTTGAGAGAAAAACATTAGGCTCAATATTTTCACCAATTGTTAATAAAAATAGCGCGTAAAATTATATGGCAAAATTTAAATCACGAAGAAGCATTAGCAAAAGATTCAAATTGACAAAAACGGGCAAATTAATGCACCGCTGCCAAAACAGTTCACATTTGATAAAACAAAAAAGTAAAATGGCAAGGCGCCGACACGCTGAACCAAAGGCATTAAATAAAACTTTTGCCAAAAAAATCTTGCAAACGGCAATGATAAAAATATGACCAGAGTTAAACGGGGAATTGAAACAAAACGAAAACATAAAAAGCTTCTTGAGCAAGCCAAGGGCTATTGGATGACGCGGCATCGCCACGTGCGAAGCGCCAAAGAAACCGTGCTTCACGCCGGCGCATATGCTTTTGCCGGACGCAAAAAGCGAAAACGCGACTTTCGCCGCCTATGGATTCTTCGCATTGGAGAAGCCTGCAAAAAATTGGGAATTCCATACTCCAAATTTATTCCCGCTTTAAAAGCCAAAAAAATCGAACTTGACCGCAAAATGCTCGCGTGGCTTGTCGTGAATGATGAAAAGGCCTTTAAAGAAGTGGTGAATAAAATAAAATAATAACCATTGTTTCATTGTTCAATTGCTCCATTGCTAAAATCATTTCTAATAAATTTATTCATGATTTTTTCCACTTGTCTTTTTTTTCTTTCCGTTACTCCTACCAAAACCACTCCAAATTGAAAATGGCCATAGAGAACAATTGAGCTAAGCGGGGCAAGAAGAACTGCGGGCAGAACAAGAAGATCTTCTTCACCGCAAACAACAAGAAGTTGTGAACGGCCATTTTTCAAATGATCATCTCGTAAATTTCGAAAAATATTAAAAAAATTCAAATTAATTTCTCCTGGATTATTACGAATTTCATGGCGGTTAGCAATTGTTAATTCTTTTTCTTTATGTTTAATTTTCTCGCGCCTGGTTTTATTATCAATAATTTTAATCGCCGGATCAATGCCAATTTTAAGAAGAGAGGAAGACACAATGTCCCCAACAGTGATAATCATTGGTCCCGCCAACTCCCCGTTATTTATCTTTCCCAGCGGCTTTCGCAGACTTTCTCGAAGGGAAACAGGAAGATGCAAAGTTTTTGACGAAGAAAAATCGTGACTATACGAATGTCCACTTGGAGAAATTTCTCCAAGCCTGATTCTTTCAGATGAAATTTCTTTTCCATCATCTGCCAAAAAAAGAGGAGAGGTGATGATTTTTAAGAGTTTTAATCCATTTTTTAATCTAATTTCATTTATTTTTTCGGCATTATGTTTTGTGTTTTTTGTCACAAGAATTGCATCAATTGAATAATCTGTGACTGATGAACCATAAATGTCTGAAAGTGGAAATAACTTCGCGCGGTTAGAATATTTATTTTCATGAAGATATTTTTCAATAATTTTTTTTCTTTTTGCAAATGGCTGAATCTTGGAACTTAATATTTTTTCATTGCATAATTTTTTCGTCGCAATTCCCAAACTGACGAAATGCGCCAGTTTAAACGCCTGATCTATCATTTTTTGATGACCAACGTGAAAATGATCAAATGTCCCCGCAAAAACTAAATGTTGGTATTCGAACATAAGTAATAATTATACCTGTTGCTGTTATCAAAAAATGTGCTATTTCCCATACAATATCATGCATGACGCCCGCACCACACGAACAACTATTAAAGCGGAAAACGGTAGAAGAACAGCGGCAGGCATTGATTGAACAAAAAGGCGACGGCTTTGGCAAAAATAGTAGTTTTTTACAACAATTATTAAAATTAATTACCGGAGATTCGAATACTTCTGCAAACAATACAAAAGGAGTTCATCATGCATTTCATCAAGAAGACAACTAAAAAAATAGTTTTAGTGTATAATTTTATCAATGTTAAACCATCAACAAGCTCAAGATTTAATTGATAAAAATATCACAACTGAAACAATCAAACTCCATGTTCGCGAAGTGGAAGTGATTATGCGGGCTTGCGCGGCGGAACTTCACGAGAAAGTGGAAGAATGGGGAATTGTCGGCCTACTTCATGATCTTGATTATGACAAAGAAAAAGACCATCCCGAACTTCAAACCGTGACACTTGAAAAATGGATTCGTGAAGTTGATCCTGAATTTCCAAATGAATACATGCATACAATCAAAGCGCACAATCAAAAGCATTCTGGAGTTAAACGCGAAACGGTTTTAGACTTTGCTCTTGCGGCATCTGACAATTTGAGCGGCATGATTTTTGCCACGGCTTTAATTTATCCTGACAAAAAAATCACTTCTGTTAAGGTTTCTTCAGTTTTGAAAAAAATGAAAAACCCGGGCTTTGCGGCGCGGGTTAACCGCCAAGCAATCATGGACATTGAAAAAGCAGGAATTAAGCTGGAGAGATTTATTGAACTTGGAATAAAAGCAATGGGAGAAATCGAGGGAAAACTAGGGTTATAAATACTATCAAATACTAACTAATGCCATCCAATACTAACTAATACTAACCAATAAATATAAAACATAATAAATAAAAAATTTTCTCTATGGAAATAAATATTAATCAACTTAAACAAGAAATTCAAGAAATAAAATCTGCAAATGATTTTGATTCTTTGCGCGTCAAATATCTTGGCGGAAATGGTCTAATCGCTCAGGAGTTTAAAAAAATTAAAAATCTGACAATTGAAGAAAAAAAGCAAAGAGGAAAAGAGCTCAACGAACTGAAAAAACAAATTGAGACATTGTTCGATGTTTCCCGCCAGCAATCCGCCTGCGGCGGAAGTGATGGCGGGCAGGCGAAACATCAATTTTTCGATTTCACAAAGCCAGGTATTCCGCCAATGGTTGGTCATCTGCACTTGATTACTCAGGCAATTGATGAAATTACGAGAATTTTTGAAAAAATTGGCTTTACCCGCGTGCGCCACCCGGAAATCGACAGCGATTATTACGCTTTTGAAAGTTTAAATATGCCGGTTAACCACCCGGCGCGAGACGAATGGGAAACGTTTTTCGTCGCAACGAAAAACGCTCTGAGGATGCCAAAGGCAACCGAAGAGCCCCTTCAGGACGAGAACAATGTTCGCATTGTCCTCACTCCCCACACTTCTAACGGTCAAGTCAGAGAAATGGAAAAAGGACAGCTTCCAATCCGCATGATTAACATTGCCAAATGCTATCGCCGCCAAAGCGACATTTCCCACACGCCGATGTTTCACCAATTTGAAGGGCTTTATGTTGATAAAAAAGTTTCCATCAAACATTTAATCGGAGTGATTGATTATTTTGGAAAACAGTTCTTTGGAGAAAAAACAAAATCCCGCATCCGGCCGTTTCATTTTAAATTCACAGAACCTTCATTTGAAGTTGATTTTTCCTGTTCATGGTGTGGCGGTAAGGGATGCCGCCTGTGCAAAGAGGGGTGGCTTGAACTTGGCGGGGCAGGCATGGTGCACCCAAATGTGCTCAGGGCGGGCGGCATTGACCCTAATAAATATTCCGGCTTTGCGTTTGGTTGGGGAGTGGAACGCACATACATGATTAAGTGTGGGTTTTTAAGTGATTTGAGGACAATGTACTCAACGGATTTAAGAGTGCTACGTCAATTTTAAATTTTTAATTTCAAATTTAAAAATAATATCAAATTTTAAATATTAAAAATTAATAAATTGGAAATTATTTAGAAATTAGAAATTAGAAATTAGAAATTTGGACATACTTATCCAGGATTCATGGCTCAGAGAATATATCGAGACCAACGCCGCGCCGCGCGACATTCAGCGGTGCTTGTCTTTGTGCGGACCATCAGTGGAAAAGATTGTGGAAAAAGATGGGGAGATAATTTATTCGATTGAGGTGACAACGAACCGGGTGGATGAATATTGCGTAAGAGGAATTGCAAGAGAAGCGGCGGCAATCTTACCAAGGTTTGGATTTCATGCGAAATTTATTAATCCCGACCGTAGAGACGTTGCATGCAACGTCTCTACCCAAAAAAATAAATTAACGATCGATATTCAAGATCCGGAACAAAATTGTCAACGCATTCTTGGTGTAATTTTAGACAATGTACATCTTGCTTCTTCGCCAAAGAAAATTTCCGACCGACTTGAAACCGCTGGAATTCGCTCTCTAAATAATGCAGTTGATATCACAAATTATGTGATGACTGAAATTGGCCATCCGGCGCACGTGTTTGATTACGACAGATTGACAACAAAAAAATTATTAATTAGAAAGTCAAAAAAAGGAGAGAAAATTATTTCGCTTGAAGATAAAGAATATATTTTGCCGGGCGGCGATATTGTGATTGATGACGGCACGGGGAAAATTATCGATCTGCCCGGAATTATCGGCACTGCAAATAGCATTGTCGTTAGTAACACAAAACGAGTTTTATTTTTTATTGAAACGAACGATCCGGGGATAATCCGTAACACTTCGATGTCGCTTGGTATCCGAACTGTAGCCGCAACGCTAAATGAAAAAGGAGTTGATCCAGAAACCGCAAAAAACGCTCTTCTTCGCGGAATTGAACTTTTCAAAGAACTATGCGATGCAGAAGTTGCTTCAGAAATATATGATATTTATCCAAATCCCATTAAACCAAAAACTGTTTCATGCCCCATGCAAAAATTATATGACTTTGCGGATGAAAAAATTTCAGAACGCGAAATTCTTTCAATTCTAAATTCTCTTGAAATTAAATCTGAAATTAAAAACGGGAATATTATTTCAAGAGTTCCATCATTCAGAAATCATGACATTAATATTTTGGAAGATATTATTGAAGAAGTAGTGCGAATATATGGGTATCATAATTTAAAAGGGAAGTTGCCGGAGGGAGAATTACCGGAGAATGTGATTTCCGCCTCTTCGGCGGACACGCTACGCGTGGAACAACGGATAAAAGAATTACTCAAAGAAACAAATTTTACAGAAGTTTACACTTTATCAATGCTATCATCAAACGATTTAGAAAATATTAATTACCCATGTGGAAATGCTGTGAAAATAAATAACCCTCTTTTAAAAGAAGAGGAATACATGCGACCGTCACTTTTGCCATCGCTTTTAAAGATAGTTTCGGAAAATTTAAGCCACGAAAAAGAAATGGCGATTTTTGAAATGTCAAATGTTTACAATTACGAATTACGAATTACGAATTACGAATTAAAAAATAAAAATAAATTTGACCAATTTTTGCCATCTGAAAAAATGATGCTCGGAATCGTTTGCGTAAGCCACGATTTTTTTGAAATTAAAGGAAAATTGGAATATATTTTTAAGGAATTGGGAATCATATCTCTACGAATTAATAACTACGGAAAAATTGAATATGTTGAAAACAATTTATTGCAAAAATATAAAATTTCAGAACCGGTGTTATACATCGAACTTGACAACGAAAAAATTTGCGCCGATTACTCCAATAAGAAAACTTTCATACCTATTCCTAAATTTCCAGAAGCATATGAAGACTTGTCATTAATTATTCCTGAAGGAATTTATTATACCGACATTGAAAAAATGATCAAGCAACAATCAGATTTAATTAAAAAGGTAAACTTATTGGATGAATACAAAGATTCACTAACACTTCGCGTCATTTATCAATCCGAAGAAAGGAATATTGTTGATCGCGACATAAAAGAAGGAAGGGAGAAAATTCTTAAAGCTCTTAATCAAGGCTTCAAAATCTTTCTTAAAAGTTAATCATTTTTTTTGGCTGTTGGTGAAGGCCCGGTTGGTGTGGCGGTTGGGGAGGGCACGGCTGATGTTGGAGTCGGATTTGCAGTCGGTGCGGGCGTTGGCTGTTCCTTAAAATCCCAATCACGATTAACACCGATACGAATTGACACCTCAGCTTCACGGTTATCACTATCTTTTCCTCGAACTTTAATTTCGTAGGTTCCGTCTGAAAGGGCAAATTTTTCATCAAAATTCTTTCTTCCATCATAGTTTCCTTTTTGTTCACCATTGATAAAAACTCTTAATTCTTTTACATCTTTTGAAGAAAATGCTTCACCTGAAATCTGAACATCATTAGAATTGATTCTGTCGTGGTCTTTTGGATTATTAATTCGAACCGTCATTTCGTCTTTCTTCGAATCGGAAATTTCTGTCGGGGGATGGTATTTTGAGTCTGATTGTGATTTTATCCATTCATCAATCGCCTCCTGCCAACGGTTACGGCCATCTCTAGACACCGGATCAGCCTCACGAATAACAACAAATTCTTTTTCCTCGTATTCTCCCCTTGCAATTTCCGTTTCATTGGCAATTTTCCCATTATTTTTAGAAACCTTAATTTTTTTATAAATTGATTTTTCCTGAGTCGGTTCAGTTCCTTTAACAAAATATTCCGTGCGCTTGCTATCGCCGCCATGGACTGGTCCGCCGGAAAATGCGTCTATTTCAACTGCGTTAACATTTTGCGGTTTTGCAAAATCTTCATTTTTGACGTTTTTCAAAATTCTTGACATGATTCGATTCCAAATAATGGATGATCCGGAAGCTCCGGATTCAACGTATGGGCTCATCGCGCTCCCATCATTATTTCCCACCCAAACACCGGCAACATATGACGGCGTAAAACCAATTGTCCAATTATCTTTTTTGTTATCAGTGGTTCCGGTTTTCACGGCGACTGTGTGTCCCGGAATAACCAAATATGAGCCGGCGCCGAAAACATCTTTTCTTGCAATATCGTCCGATAAAATATGCGAAATAATATAGCTCACTTCTTCTGAAAAAACTCGCTTTCCAACACGATTTTCTTGATTTTGAAAAACAGTTTTTCCTGTAGCGTCAACAACTTTATCTATTGCGATCGGGGATTTATAATTTCCTTTATCGGGAAAAACCGCAAAAGCATTAATTAAATCAAGCGGCCTGACTTCACCGCCTCCCAAAGTTAATGCTAAACCGTATTTTGATAGATTCTCTGAAGTCGGCGCTAAATTATGCAGCCCTAAATTGTCAGCAGTTGTTAAAAAATTCTTTAAACCAACAATTCCCATTGCTTTGACAGCTGGGATATTTTGGGAATTGCCAAGAGCAAACCGGAGTTGCATCATCCCTCGAAAATTTCCCAAATAATTTTGAGGAACATAATCGGCTTGGCCATCAACCGGAAAATGAGTTTTTAAATCCATTAGAATTGATGACGCGGTGTATCCTTTTGCCAGAAGCTGAGCATAAGTTAGCGGCTTAATTGAGCTCCCAGGCTGGCGAAGAGATAAATTCACATTGACATTTCCATCATAATCTTTAGCAAAATAATCTTTCGAACCAATCATTGCCAATATTTCCCGGTTTTTTGCGTCAAGAATAACCGCTGCGCCGTTGCCCACTTTTAAGTTTTTTTGTTTATCCACCTCGTCTTTAACAATTTTCTGAGCATCATCCTGAAGGCTCAAATCAAGAGTGGTGTAAACAGAAAGTCCGCCCGACTCAACGGTGGCCGCGCCAAATTGGTCTTCAAGAAGAGATTTAACATACATCACAAAATGAGGAGCCTTAAACTTTGGCGAGAAAGACTCAAATTTTAATTTTTTCAAATCCTTCATTGTCTGATCGTATTGAGCTTGAGTAATCTTTCCATCTTCTCTCATCCGACGAAGAACATCTTCTGTGCGGCCGACATAGGCTTTTGGGTAAACGCCGTAGGGAGAATAATAGGATGGGCTTTGAGGAAGTCCGGCAAGAATTGCGCTTTCAAGCAAATTTAACTTAGAAACATCTTTGCCAAAATATTGTTGCGATGCCGCTTGCACTCCCCAGGCGGTTCCACCATATGGCGCTTCGTTTAAATACATTTCCAAAATTTGCTTTTTAGAATATTTTTTTTCTACCAATTTACTCATGATAAATTCTTTAATTTTCCGCTTAATCGTGCGCTCAGATGAGAAAAAAACATTTTTTACAAGCTGTTGGGTGATCCCTGATCCTCCCGTGATTTGCCCTTTTGTGATGAAATTTTTCACAATTCTTAAATATCCAAAAGGGTCGATGCCGCCATGCTGATAAAAAGTTTTATCTTCGATGGAAACTGTCGCATCCTGCAAAGCTAACGGAATTTTATCAAGAGGCACATATGTTCGGTTTTCATCGCTGTAGACTGCATAAAGAAGCTTTTTATTGCGGTCATAAATTTTAGTAGAAAGCTTCATGTCGCGTTCTGTAAGCTGCCCCGGCTCGGGCAAGTTGCGGCCATACCAAACAAAAAGGAATGTAAGAACAATAACAAAAATAACCACGCCGGCAAAAAAAGCAAAGGCTAATTTTGAAAGAAAATTTGGGTTGGAATAAAAAGACTTCATTGACCAGTTGCCTCTTAAACGTATTTTTCGTTGCCTCTGGGAATAAATATCAAAAGACATAGAGATAATTATATTAAAAAATTGTAAAACTTGCAAAGAAAGGCAAATTATGATAAATTATTTTTGCTATGAAGCAAGCCAATAAACTTTCTCTTCGTGGGAAAAAAATTTATCTAAAAATAAAGTCGAATTTGGAAAAAAGGTTTAAAAAAAGCGATTATGTGACAATTGAAACTGAGACCGGCAAATATTTTATTGGCAAAACTCCAATTGAAGCGATAGATAAGGCACAAAAAGAATTTCCAAAAAAAAGATTCTTCTTAGCTCAAGTTGGCAGAGCGGCAGGTAATTTTTTCATATTTAATTAGATGAAAGATGTTTATCTTGACTCAAAAAATTCTCCCTTTGCACAAATCCAAGTTCTGCTCTCCTCTTGGAAAACTTTCAACGCAATAATCGACACTGGCTTTTCCGGTGGTATTGCTTTACCAAAAACATATCAAAAACAAATTAAGACAAAATCAGCTGTCACCCAAGAATTTGTGATTGCCGACGGCAGTTCTGTCTTCTTTAATATTTATAAAACAAGGGTGAAATTTAGAAATGTCGAAAAAAATATCACGCTTCTTTTTACTGATAATGAAAACATTCTTTTGGGAATCGAGTTTTTATATGGATTTAAATTTACGCTTGATCTTAAGAAAGCGAAGATTGATTTAGATTGTTAATACAATCTATTTTCTTAATCAACAAAGTGGAATTGTAATACTTTATAATTTTTTGTCAAAACTCGAGCGTAAATACTTTATTAATTTAAATTAATAAAGTATTTTGAGGCAAAAAAGCGCAAATGATTTATATGTAGGTAAACATATTTTTAGTTTAAATTTTACATTACGCATTTAAACAAAATCTGATAATTTCAACGCGTAGAGACACATTATACATCTCAACAAAGGAATTATTTTGTGCTATGATAAATAAAAATATGGACCAAATTGATTTTTTACTAACACGCCGCGTTGATAAAATTTATCCTTCACGCGAGGAGTTGGAAAAAGTGCTTCGTTCTGAGAAAAAACTACGATTATATCAGGGCTTTGATCCATCAAGCCCAATGCTTCATGTTGGCCATTTGGCTGGTTTGAAAAAACTTGCCGACTTTCAAAAACTTGGGCACGAGGTGATTTTTCTGATTGGGGATTTCACGGGAATGATTGGGGACCCGACCGGCAAAAAAGAAGGCCGCAAAAAACTAACACATGATGAAGTTTTGAAAAACGCGACTGAATATCAAAAACAGGCCGCAAAAGTTTTGAAGTTTGGCGGCAATAACCCTGTGAAAATCATGTTTAATTACGATTGGCATTCAAAACTCAGTTTTGAAGATGGATTGAATATTGCGTCTTATATTACGGCGCAAAATATTTGGGAACGAGACATGTTTCAAGAAAGGGTAAAACGCGGCGAAGAAGTCTGGTCTCATGAATTGATGTACCCTCTTATTCAAGGATATGACAGCGTAGCTATGGACGTTGACCTCGAAATTGGCGGATCTGACCAAATGTTTAACATGATGATTGGCCGGCAACTCATGAAAAAAATGAAAAATAAAAATAAATTTGTGTTAACAACGCCTCTTCTTGTTGATAAAAACGGAGTGAAAATCGGCAAAACTGAAGGGAATGCGATTGCCATTTCCGATGCGCCAGCCAAGCTTTTTGCCAATTTAATGACACTGCCTGATGAAGTGATTATTCCAGCATTTGAACTAATTACTGACGAACCACAGGAAAATGTAGATCTGTACAAAAAACGGATTGTAAACGGAGAAAATCCGATGAATTTGAAAAAAATATTGGCACACAGAGTAGTTGAAGAATTAAACCCTAACAATGCTTCAGTCCCTCAGTCTTATTCTTTTTCACCTTCGCCTTCTCCGTCACCGTCACCTGCAGACGAGGCAGAGGAAGAGTTCGAAAGAGTAGTGCAAGAAAAAGATTATTCTTCTTTTGAAGCCACTGGAGAAATATCCATATCAAAAATTCCTCCGGAAATTACGACCTGTTCTGGTGTTTTAATAAATGCAAATCACGCAACGAGTAAAAACGAGGTTAAAAGATTGATTCGCCAAAGAGCAATTGAAATTGACGGCGAAATATTAAAAGCGGATAAATTTATTAAAAAACCAAACAGTATAATGAAGATCGGGAAGAAAAGATTTATAAAAATAACAGAATAAATAAAAAGCCTGGATTCCGGCTCGGCGGCCAGAATGACAAAAAAATATGAATTTTTTTCGTAAACATAAAAAGATTTTTACGGTTTTATTTTTTATTTCCTCACTTGCACTTGTGGCAACATCACTTTTACCAGCACTGGCACTACTCAGGTAAATACTAACTAATACTATCAAATGCCATCCAATACTAACTAATACTAACAAATAAAAACAATAAATTCGTTTGGTTAGTATTTGATAGTATTGGTTAGTATTAGTTAGTATTTGTTAGTATTAACTTAGACACTCCTGTTTCCACTCTCTTTGGTGTTGGTGACAAGTTCACCTCTCTTTTTGAAAAAAAGTTAGGAATTAAAACAATTGGCGATCTTCTTAATCATTTCCCAACAAGGTATGAAGATTATAGTCACATAAAACCGTTTAACGAAGTTAAGGGCGGGGAAGTGGTGACGGTTTTTGGAAAAGTTGAAAACGCGAAAAATGTATTTACGTCGAGAATTAAAATACAGGAAATTTATATTTCTGATATTTTTACCACAAACGATATATGTAAATTAACATTTTTCAACCAACCTTTTCTATTGCAATCTTTTAAAAAAAATGTGTTTATTTCTGTTTCTGGTGTGGCAGAAAAAATTGGTGACCGATTACAATTCAAATCACCAGAGTATGAGATGATAAAATCCGAAATCCGAATATCGAAATTCGAAACAAATCTAAATTTTCAAAATTCAAATTCAAAAAATAGTTCTCAGCAATGGAACAATGAAACAATAGAACAATTGAAAAAATCCCTCGTCCATACTGGTCGTCTCATTCCAATTTATCCCGAAACTCAAGGTATTTCCTCAAAAAGGCTTCGCGCATTGATTTTTCCGCTTTTAAAAGATTTTCCAATATTTTTTGAAGAGTATTTACCAAACGATTTAACGAGAAAGGAAAACCTGATTGATTTAGTCACGGCTTATTCAAATATTCATTATCCCGAAACTCAGGAAATGATAACAAAGGCCAATTTTCGACTTGCCTTTGACGAACTTTTAATTGCCCAACTTACCGCCTTTGAACGAAAAAACCAATGGACATATCAAAAGACAAAAAATATCGACGCGGATAAACACCAGAGTAAAATTCAGAAATTTATTGAAAAATTGCCGTTCACGCTTACTGCTTCTCAAAACCGCGCCGTCGCGCAAATATTTTCCGATTTGGACAAAAACCACCCAATGAATCGACTACTTGAAGGAGATGTCGGATCAGGCAAAACAGTAGTCGCCGCAGCAGCCATGTATTTGGCCTATTTAAATGGATTTTCTTCTGCCTTGATGTGCCCAACGGAAATATTGGCAAACCAACATTACGCTACGATCAATAAACTGCTCGGAAAATTTAAAATTCCTATTTGTCTTATTACTTCTTCCACCCAATCAAAACATGGCTCAATTGCTCAATTGCTCAATTGCTCAAAACAAAAAAGCAACAATCGAACAATCGAACAATCGAACAATGGTCCCGGAATATTCATAGGAACCCATGCCTTGATTGAAGATAAAGTAAATATACCCAATCTCAACTTCGTCGTCATCGATGAACAGCACCGCTTTGGTGTCGAACAAAGAGGGAAATTGGTGAAAAAAGGGCTTGCCCCACACATCCTAACCATGACGGCAACGCCAATTCCAAGAACAATCGCGCTGACTTTTTATGGGGATTTAGATTTATCAATTCTTGAGGATATGCCGCAAAAAAAACAAATTAAAACATGGGTTGTTCCTCCTGAAAAAAGAACAAATGCGTATGAATGGATACAAAAACAAATCGAGGAGCAAAAATTGCAGGTTTTTATTGTGTGTCCATTCATCTCGCAATCAGAAACCATGGAATCAGTCAAAAGCGCAAAAGAAGAATACGCGAAATTGCAAAAAATATTCAAAACCAAACGCCTTGAACTATTAACCGGTAAAACAAAGGCCGCCGAAAAGGATCGCATCATGAAGAATTTCGAGCGCCATGAATCTGACATTTTGGTTTGTACTCCAGTCGTTGAGGTTGGCATCGACATTCCAAATGCCGGAATTATCTTGATTGAGGGATCAGAAAGATTTGGGTTAGCCCAGCTTCATCAGCTTCGCGGCCGCGTGGGTAGACGAGGACAGACGGCATACTGTTTACTATTTACCACCGACAATTGCAATCCTGCAGCAGGCAATCGGCTAAAAAACATGGAAAAGATTGATAACGGCCTGAAACTTTCCGAAATTGATTTAAAAATCCGCGGCATGGGCAATATCTTTGGCCGAGCGCAACACGGTCAAATTGAATTTAAAAAGGCTGATATTTCAAATCTCTATTTAGTTGAAAAAGCTAAAGAAAACGCCAGAGAACTCTTTAAAAACATTGAAAAATATCCCATCTTGAAGACAAAGCTGAAATCGGGTAAAATAGAGAATATCATCAATAATTAAATTCCAAAAAACAAATCCCAAATTACAAACAAATTCAAAATACAAAATTTTAAATAAGTTTCTTGTTTGGAACTTTGAATTTAGAATTTATTTGCTATTTGGTGCTTGGAGCTTGGAATTTTTAGCGGTTGACTCCTTTACCAAAACGCCGATTATCAACAAGAAGGCAGGGAAATCGTGAGAAAGCCTTAAAGATTGGCATAAAAAAAGCTATTCATTGCCCAAATTGCCAAGCGCTTATTTTTCCGCACCATCTTTGCAAAACGTGCGGCTTTTATGCCGGACACGAAGTAATTGTTAAAAAAGAAGCTAAACAAAATAAAACAAAGAAATAAATGTGATTCTTTCAGATTGCGAACGGATTTACGTGGCATTCGCGAAAATCCGCTTGTAACCCGCGAGAATTAAATTTTTGCAAGTAGCAACTGACCCCCGCCACCTTCTTCGCCAAGAGCGCGTTCAAATTCTTTTTCAATGGGATTATCGCCACCATGAAATCAATGATCCATATGTTAAAAATTTGATTATTAAAATGAAGGCTATTGACGATTTGATTCAACGTCAAGCTCCAATTTGGAAAATTGAGGATATGTCAAAAATCGATGTTGCGATTTTACGGCTGGCTGTTTGGGAACTTATTTTTGAACATGACACGCCAAAAAAAACAGTTATTGACGAAGCGGTGGAACTTGCCAAAGAATTTGGCAATGAAAAATCTCCGTTGTTTATTAACGGCGTTTTAGGAAGAATATATGACAGTGAATTTTCGAAACAAAAGCCTGTTTAAATTGGCTTTCACTCATCGCTCAGCACTTGTGCGCCTTCCAAAAGGAGAGCGCTTTTCTAATGAACGCTTGGAGTTTTTGGGAGATAGCATTCTTTCATTTATTGTCGCCAATTATCTATACCAGCGGTTTCCGAAAAAAAGCGAAGGAGAATTAACAAGCTTAAGATCTCTTCTTGTAAAAACTAAAACCCTTGCCATAACCGCTAAGAAATTAGGGCTGCCAAAAAATTTGATTCTTTCAAAAAGCGAAGAAGAAGGGGGCGGCCGGGAAAATGAAGGAATTTTGGCTGATTGTTTTGAAAGCTTCGTAGCCGCCATTTTTTTAGATCAGGGACTCGCCGCAACAGAAAATTTTATCGAAACTAATCTGTTAATTTTAACTGATGAGGTGGAAAAAATGGGTGAGCTTAAAGACTATAAAAGCCTTCTTCAGGAAAAAGTTCAAGCCGCGGGGCATCCATCACCAGTATATCGCATTCTTTTCGAAATTGGCCCTGATCACGCAAAAAAATTCACCGCAGCGGCTTATGACGAAGATAAAAAGATTGGCGAAGGAGAAGGAAGGACTAAACAAGAGGCGGAAATAAATGCTGCAAAAAATGCACTTGGTATGCTATAATTGATTTTATGTCAACAACTATTCGTTTATCCAGGATCGGCAAAAAACATCAAGCTCAATATCGAGTCGTGCTCAAAACGACTCGCGACAAACGAGACGGGATATATCTTGAAGAGTTGGGTTATTATAATCCAAACACAAACCCGGCAACAGTGAACTTAAAAATGGATCGAATCAATTACTGGATAAAAAACGGCAGCATGACAACTGAAACTGTTAAGCAATTGATTAAAAAGTATCAACATAAATCCGCATGAAAGATTTTTTACAATTCCTTATCTCAAAAATTGTCGAAAAACCCGAAGAGTTGGAAATTGCAGAAGCAACCAATGAATACGGAGAAATCATGCTTGATATCAAAGCCCCAAGTGAACAAATCGGAATGATTATTGGCAAAAGGGGGAAAATAATTCAAGCCATCCGCGCTTTGGTTAAAATCTTGGCCGTCAAAGAAAATGCTCGCGTCCGAGTTAATGTCCTCGAAAAAACAGCTTAAAATTGCTCTTCTTTATTATTCAAAAAGGTCTGTCCGGTTATATCTCTGAGACACAGAGGTTTTTTCCAGAGAATAACTTGTATATTTCATGTTTATCTCGTCAAGGAGTTTTTTATCTTTATCAGAAAATTGAGTGACAGGAGCTTCAAGCGAGGGAAGCGTAGATATTTCCGGATAAACATGCATAATAAAATTAAATTTGAGATCAAGCTTGTCAGACACATCTCCTGAGATATTTTTGATTGAAACTAATGGATAATTTTTTTCAGCAGAATCGATAAATGATAAGACGCCATCAAACTTTCCTTTAATCGGCATATTAAAAAATAAATCCTCGTCTGGTATTTTTTTATTTTTGGAGATATTTTTTATTTCTCCCGGTGAAAAACCAATCTTCCCAAACGAAACCTCCGTGTTTACTATTGAATTTTGGCCGAAAATATTATTAAAAAAAGAAAAAACTGAATTTGGCTGGCGGTCTTTTAAAAGCGCAAAATTTGCCAATCGGTAATCACGCTCAAGAACGGTTAAATCAAGAGCGCTTAAGGCTCCTATTTTGACGATTAATCTATTATTTTTTTCGCGAAGCGCGTCTATCTCTTCACGAGTTGCAAAAATAGCCTTGATCGCTGGATAGATAATAAAAATCACCCCCAAAAGGGCAGTTATTACCACGAGTCCCAAAGCTATTTCCCACTTATATTTTTTTACCTCATTCATAAAAAATGAAAATTCAGCAATATGCGGTATTTTTCATCCGCATAATTTGTTTGGCTAACAACCACGCTTTTACGGTTGACGCCATATTCTTCAAGATTCTTTAAAAAATCGTTAAACTTTGTGTAATCGTTTGTTTCAATTTCAAGCTTAGCCGTTTTTTCATCAATTGAAAATATTTTGATTGTGAAGAGTTCAGAAATTTTTTTAATTTGCGACAGCTCGCCAGACAGAAAACTTTTTGTATTAATAAGTTCGTTTATCTTTTGAAGCCTATCTTTTGTAAGATAGTACAGTGTTTCTTTCTTTTTATTTTGCGCGCTTGATATTTCCGCAATCAACTTTTGTTCTTCAGTTTTGAGTTGAACCAATTGGTTTTGAAAATAAAAATTAATAAGGCTAACGGCAAGTGTAATAACCAAAAAGAAAATTGCTCCTACCGCGGCAGTAAATTTGAGCTTCTTATTTTTTTTCTGTTCTGCCACAGAAACAAATTTCTGTTCAACAAAATTCACGTCTGTTATTTTCATATTTCATTCATTGCAAGCCCTGTAGGAACTAAAAATTTCTGGTTTGCAATGCTTGTAATTTTCATATTGGGATGAGCCGGTTTAATTACTGAGAAAGGGTCGGCGGTAAAAATTTCCATCTCAAAAGCATTTGACAAAACCACGTTGATATCGGGAATATTGCTGCCCGCTCCGCAAAGGATTAAAGCGCTTAACGGCTTATTAAGGTCTTTATTTTGTTGGAAAATAATCGCCCGTTTTATTTCCTGAATTATCATATCAAAAACCGGCATCATGACATTATAGATCGCACTGTTGAGTTTTGTTTTGTCAAATCCATAGGCAATTTTATAATTTTCTGCTTGTTCGTCAGTGATATGAAGCCCGGCGCTGATTGCTCGGGTTAACGATTTTCCGCCTGACGGGATCGACCTGACAAAGGAAATTGTCCCGGCGGAATTAACTAAAATATCAGTTTTCTTATCGCCAAAATTAACAATAATATTGTAGCCGTTATCTAATTTAAACAGTTTTAATGTTCTCATTATTGAAACACTTTCCGGTTCAAGAATCTTTAATTCCAGCCTCGCGTTTTCAGCAATTTTATGATACTTATTAACCAAAACTCGCGGAACGGCGATTAAAAGAACATCCATTCGCTTCTCGCCATTATCTGTCACTTTGCGGTTCATTATTTGCCATTCAAGCCGCACCTGATTTAATGGAAGAGGAATATATTCTTCAGCTTCCCAATTAATCGAAGAGGCAAGTTCAACATCCGTCATTTCCGGCATTTCTAAAACGCGGGTAAAAACAAGCGACTGATCAATGGCAATGGCAACGGCTCGATTTTTTGTTTTTAGTTCGCCCCATGTTTTTTTTAAAACCTCTGCTATAAGTTCAAGATCTGTTTCATTGTCAGAAGCCATCCCGCCATTTGGTGATGGAATTTGAGAATAAGATGAAACAAAAAAAATATCTTTTTGCTTAGTCAGCTCAACCGCTTTAATTGAACTGGCGCCAATTTCTATTCCAACGGGCAACAAAATTAGAAGTTAGTAGTCGGTAGTCAGTAGTTTGTAGAAGAAAAAATGTTTAGTTCTTCTACCGACTACAGACTACAAACTACCGACTCATTTTATATAGAGCGCGTAATCAAACACGGGAAATATATCTTTTGTCGTTTTCGTTACCACTTCAATTTCCTTTTTCACGCCGCTTTTGGTCGTCGCCCAAGATGTTCCCTTGATAAATATCGTGTCAAATGTTGAATAATCACTGGCGACTATTCTTATTTTTGTCGAAGAATTCAAAATTTTTATAATAACCGTTCGCAAAGTCCCAATTGTCGCAATGTTTGCGGTACAACCATTATACGGCGAACATGTTTCAGAAGACCATGCTTCTCCCTCAAAATTAGGCTTATCATTAGAACAAGTTAACGTTCTGACAACATTTCCGGTTGTGGAAATCGCAGAAATTAAAACACAGGCTGGATCGTTAAAATTCACCGTCAAATTACCTGTCGGCGTCCCGCTAAAATCAAATTGTAAAAGTGAATCCTTAGCCATTATGTCCGGCGTTTCATAGGCCAGTGCTTCTGCTTGATATTTTATTTCTGAAAAAGTTGACGGGTTAACGCTTTTAATATCTATCGGAGTTGGCCCCTGATGCGCTAAATTTGCCAGATCGCTGGATGACCTGCTGAGAAGCTCCTCCATTCCGGATTCGGCGGCATTAAACGCGCGCGTCGAATCAGTATTAATAGTGCTGGTTTTTATTCCGGTAAGTGTCCGGCTGACAACAGAGGTCACAATAATGATTGAGATTAAAAGAATGATTATTACAAACAAAACAATCTGGCCTTTTTTTAACTTTTTGGTCATAGCTTAAAGTATAAAAACAAAACCTATCTTTGTCAATTTTTATTTTATTTATTAGTTTCTCGGCTGGACCGATTCCTTAATTGTTATTTTTCCGCAAAAATCAGATCGCGGGCTATCTTTGGCTTGAGTCAAATTCAAAGTGACATCATAAATCGGCTTTTGGCCGGAAACGACCGGCGCCTCCTCAATTATTAATCCCGGTGTTGAGTTATTACACGCACATGGCCCACAGCTTCTAACTTTAACTTTACCGGAATTTATCACCACGGAATTCTTTGTCAAATTATTATTACTGACCGAATAAACTGTGCCTGATGAGCAATCTCTAAGCTGCGACAAATAGATTGAATTTACGCCTGGAGTCACACAGGCGCTTTTGCGAATATCGCTTATGATTTGTTCCATTAAAAAATTTCCTTCATTTCTAATTTCATTCTCAATCGTCACTTGGTTATTTTGGCGAATCGTGGAAATTAAAAAATTTGCCGTCACAAGCATTAAGGTTGCGCTCACCGCAATAACAACCATTAGTTCTATTAAAGAAAAAGCTTTTTTCATTGTTGGAAATCTAATCTTAAATTATCAAGATGGCAAAAATTTTTAATAATTGGCGCAAACGTCCGGATCTTCCCATGTATCACAGAAATTGCTGCAGCAAACTGCATCAAGCCCATTACATCCGCCTCCATTTGGCACGCAAGTCGGAGCTGGTGTAAAAGATGGAGCCGGAGTAACGGTTAAAGTTGGAGCAATAGTTTGCGTGGCAGTTGGAACAGGCGAGTTTGTCGGCGGCATCGGGCTCATCCATGCCGGAACTGAACAACATAAGGCAGATTGAATCGTTGGAAAACGATTATTTAAATTTGTTAAATATATTGATTTTTTAACTTCCTCTTGCCTTTTATAATTCCAGCGGCAAGTGATTTCTACAATTGAAGTTGAAGTATCAGGATAATAAATGGTGATAATGGGAGTGATTTTGATGTTGTCAATAATTATTGGCGTCGCGAGCAGGCTTGACCTGAGAGTCGTAAATTTGGCAATTCCTTCAAAATCCCTTTCGGACCGAAATTTTTCTAGAAATCCTTGTGCAACAGAAGTGGCTTTAACTTTTATCTTTGAAGAGTTAACATTTGAAAGAGAAGAAAGCCCTATGGAGACAATGGCGGCGAAACCGATAAAAATTACGGCTATCGCGATCATCGTTTCAATCAAAGAAAAAGCTTTTTTCATTGTTGGAATTGTTCTGAACATTTATCATTAACTACGCATTGTGAAATCGCACAACCCTCTTCTTCACATTTTCTGATCTGATACATATATGTATTCTCAGATACATCGTCCGGACAAAATTCGTAATCAATATCACATCCTTCATCCACCCATTCGGAGCAAGTGCAGGGCAACGTTGGTGTCGGCGTTAAAACATCACAACTTTTATCAATAACGCATTGAGAAGTGCGGCAACCGTCAATTGTGCACCTTCTTTCTTGATACATCAGTATTGTTTGATCTGCGCCAGAACTGCATAAAACTTGGTTAAAATCACACTCCCTGTTTGTCCAGGCCGAACAAGAACTGCAATCCGGAGTGGGAGTCGGAGTCTTCGTGGCAGTTGGTGATGCATAAACTGTTGGAGAAGCTCTCATCGCCGCAGTTGGCAAAGGCAAGGGAGTGTTAGTTGGGGGAGGCGGCGTGGCGATAATGATTCTTCCACCTGCATTAATTGTTGCCAATTTATATGTTGCTCCTGACAAAACAATCGGATAGCCGTATATGCCGTAATCTGTTTTAACAATGTAAATATTAACATTGTCGCCCAAACTATTATTGTTTTGATAAATAAATCCACCAGTCGGCGTCGGGCCCGTAAAGCTTGATGGATAAAGGTAAAGCGTCACCGCAGTACCGTTTGGGTAAACCGACTGCAGGCGAAATTTTGATTGGTTTTTTAAACTTTTTTGAGCTTCATTGTTAATGGAATAATTCGACGTGTTTATATAAAAGACAATCTTTTGGACTGAGGTTTGTAAATTGCTGCTTTCTCCGGGGTTAACAATTTTTCCCAAATTCGCCCGCAGTTGAAGATTTTTTAAATTATCATAGAATTCTAAATAATCCGCCTTTAACCCTTCTTCTTGGTTGGCACGCCCCATTCCAACAACAATAATTGTTGACAATATTAAAATCACGCTGATCACGATGGTGAGTTCAATAAGGGTAAAGGATTTTTTCATCTTGTGTTTTACATTAATAAACTAATAATAACTCCGATTAAAAGAAACGGGCCTAAACTAATCGTATCACGCATTTTTTTAAGATGCAAGAAAAGAATCATGATGGAAACCGCACCGCCAAAAATCAAGCCCGCGTAAAGCGCCCAAAAAACCCGCGGCCATCCCAAAAATAACCCCATCCATGCGACCAACCAGACGTCACCTTCCCCGAGCCATTTTTCTTTTGATAAACGATAAAGTAAGTAGAAGGGTAGGGAAGATATGAAGGCAACCGCGATATTTTGAAAGAATTTAGAATCTGGAATTTGGAATTTAGATCTAAATTCGTAAATTCGTAAATTCGTAAATTCTGAGAAATTGATAATAATTAAGAAAATGAATGTTGTAATTAAAAGTAGATTAAGCAACCCTTGGTGTATTGCCTGGTATTTAAGATCTTGCAGAAAAATGGCAAAACATAAGGCAAAGATTATAAAAAAAACGATTGTTCCATTGTTCAATTGCTCCATTGTTAAAGAACACAAAAATATATTTTTTCCAGCAATGAAGCAATGAAGCAATGAAGCAATGGCTGTTCGCAGAAAAATCAAGATAAACGAAACACCGGTGATAAATTCAACAATTGGGTATTGCCAATTTAATTTACGCCTACAGCATCTGCTACGACCACCATACCAAACCCATGACAAAATCGGCACCATGTCAAACCACTTGAGGCGTTTCCTGCAAAAATCGCAGTGAGAGGGTTTTTTGAAAATATCCTCGCCTTTATACAGCCGCGCCTCAAGCACATTGATAAAGCTCCCAACCGCAGTACCAAGGATAAAAATAAAAACTAATAATATAAATTCCAAATAATAAATCCCAAATTCCAAATAATTTCAAAGTTCGAATTACGAAATCCGAAACACTGTAATAAGAAATTTATTCAGATTTGGAACAAATTGAAGAAAATATTTTTTTCAATTCAGTTGCTTCTTGAATTAATTTGCGATTTTCATTCTCTAACTCCTGTGAATCAACATATATTAATCTTAACCAGAAAACACTTTCTTTTGCTTCTTTACGTGATATTTTTATTCTCATCACAAAATCTTTTTTACTTAACGCTTCGTTCGCCTCAATATAATTTGCACCTACCGAACCGGAAGATCTTATGACCTGTCTACCATATTCAGTATTTGCAATCGTTTTAGGAATCAACTTAACGAAATCACGTACATTTTTTGCAAACGTAAAGCATCTTTCTTCAAGATTATATTGTTTTGTATTTGAAATTTCTGTCATTGAAATTTATTTGTTATTTGATATTTGGGATTTGGGATTTAGTAAAAAAAGAGGGTTTCCCCTCTTTTTTTAATTCGTATTACAATATTTTCTAATCAAACTTTAAAGCGGTGCGGAACACACTCCGTTGTCCATTACTTCTCCGGCCTTGCTTGTTGACACAACCCACATTGGAGTCGTGCCTGCGCTTGCGGATGCGGTTTCAAGATTGGTGCAAAGGGCATATGTGATGCCGCTTATATCTGAAACATACATATAGCCTGGATTTGTACCTGTTGCCCCCGGAGGCGCAACTGGAATGCTTGGAATATAGGTTGGTATCAAACCGTCAAGTGCAGTCGTGGCAAGCGTTGGCGTTTCACTAATTGGGTATACTTGAAATTCAGTGAAATACGCCTGCAATGCGATTTGTAATGTTCTCATCTCAGCCTTCCGCTTCGAATCACGCGCCTGCTTTTGAATCCGCGTGAAGGAAACGATGGCAATTGTCATCAAAATCGCAATCACGGTGATGACAACCATGAGTTCAACCAGTGTAAAAGCCTTTTTCAGCTTTTTCATACAAAATAAATACTAACTAATACTTAACCAACTATAAGACTTGTCTTAGTTTATTTAGGTATTAGTTAATAGGCAGAATTTTAAGAATATATTTACCTAAATACAGAATAAACTATAGAACATGTTTTTCCCTTATGTCAAGTGTTAGTCTTGCCTAATTAAAAATGAGCCTGAAATTTTGTTGCGACTAAACCAAAAATGATGCCATATTTTTCATCATTTTTGAGAGTTTTCTTGTTGCAATAAAAATGGCGTAAGTCAATAATTACAATTGTTATGAAAGTAA
>JBGSIU010000014.1:0-3227 GCA_041742375.1 Patescibacteria group bacterium | reverse complement strand
AGCGTATGCGAAGGGTCTCATCCTGACCCTAAATCATGTCCTGAACTTGTTTCAGGATTGTTTCAGGGGTAAGGTCCCCTGATTTACAAAACATTTATGAATATATCAGACTACCTGGATTATCTTAAAAACTCAAAACATTCTACTCAAAAAACCATTGAGAATTATAATTATTATCTAAAGCGTTTTTTTAATTTTTGTCATATATCTTCTCCGGAAGATATTACTGATGAAAATGTTGATCAATTCAAAAAGTTCCTAGCCCAAGTACGTAATAATAAAAAAGAATTAACTAAGACCTCTACCCAAAATTATCATTTGATAGCCTTGCGCTCTTATTTGGACTTCTTGAAATCCAAAGATATTATTACTTTGAATCCCAATGAAGTGAAATTAAATAAGCAGAATTTTAAAGAAAAAAATATAATGTCGGATAATGCGATAGAGCAACTATTAGCTGCCCCCATGCATACAAAAAACCCAGGCATTATCCAAAACAGAGATAAGGCCATTCTAGAGATACTACTTTGTTCTGGTATTAAAGTATCGGAACTGGCTCAATTAAAAAAATCTGAAATTAATTTTAACACCAGTATAATCCATATTTTGCACCAAAAAAAATCCCGAGCATTGAATCTATCCAACCAGGCCGCCTATAGTCTTAAAAAATACCTTTCACTCCGAAATGATGGTATTAATGCTTTGTTTATTCGTCATGACAAAGCCAAAGACAGACAACTATTAAAAATTACAAAAGATAATTATCAATTAACTCCCCGGACCTTCCAGAGAATTATTAAAAAATATGTCAAAAAAACTAACCTTAATATCAATATCACTCCGGAGAAACTCAGACAGGCATATGCCTTGCATTTAAAAAAGAAAGGGTATGATGAAAAAACCATCCAAGGCATGCTCGGACATGAGTCTATAGTCACAACCAAACTTTACACCAAACTCAGATAATTGACTTTGATTATAATTTTTGTTACGATTCGCTTATTCTTTAATAAAAGATTCATGAACTTTGGGTCTCGGATTACCTAAAGTGAATGAAATAAATATTTTGCGGAAAGCATCGAAAATTACTTTTCTAAAGGAGTTTTCGAAAAACGTGCCCCTGTAGTTTCCCCCTTCGGGGGATCACCCGTAGAGTGACAACGGAAACACTCCGGATGACTAAATCTCCTTAATAATTAAAATATCAATTACGCCCCTGTAGTTCAACGGATAGAACAATAGCCTTCTAAGCTATGGATAGAGGTTCGATTCCTCTCGGGGGTACCAAAATCAAACTTTCCGAAAATTTCGCGGTTTTTTCTGCGGCGATTTGCAAAAATCGCCATTGTTTTTGCGGTATTGCGCGCGCTTCGCGCGCGGACAGAATGAGGTTCGAGCCAAAGATTTCTTTGGCAGCAACCTTTTTGGCAAAAAGGTTGTTCTCCCGTGCGATTTGAGGCAAGTTACTTGCCTCTTTTATCCAATTTTCCATTGGTTCGACCCAGCCAGTTCGCTTTTGTTCAAGACTTTGGATTTTTTCTTCCAAGGACTTTTTTTCGTGCATAAAAATATTCTTCTTTGTGAGATAAGTGTCTCTGTCAATGTCTTGGTCAAGGTATGAATCCAACAGTATTTGCAGTTTGATTTTTATGTTCTCAATTTTGTCTTTGGCGTCTTGAACAAAAGCGAAAGAATTTTGGGCGGAATCATTTTTGTCTTTTTCCAACATTGAAAGTAAACTTTCCGCCCAATTCTTTTTCAAGGAAAATTTTTGAATCAGATCCGAAAGTTGTTTATCCAAAAATTCTTCGCGGATATATGGTTCGGCGCATTTCACCGTTTTGGATTTTTTCGTGCAACGATAATAGGTATGGCCTTTTTTGACTTCGGCGGTAATGCCCATGCCGCAGGAACATTTCAAGAGTCCGCAAAAAACTTTCGGATTGTTATGTTTGTTTTTTCTCGGTTTGCCTCTTTGCTTCAAAACTTCTTGCACTTGATCAAAAATTTTCTTTGAAATGACTGGCTGGTGTTTGCCCTCGTGAATCTCGCCTGAATATTTGAAAAATCCGACATAAAACGGATTGGATAAAATAAAAGAAATTCTGTCTCGTTTGTATTTGACTCTGTTTCTATAGGTTATGCCATGCCGTGCCAAAAATTCCGCAATATCATCGAGGCGTGAATTATTTTTAGCGTAAAGCTCAAAGGCTTTTCTGATGATGACGCTTTTCTTTTTGTCTACGACAATTGTTTTTAGCCGCACATCATTCAGATAGCCGATTGGCGCAAGACTGGGATATTCGCCTCGGCGGACTTTTTGGCGCAATCCTCGCTTGGTATTTTCCGAAAGATTATCTACGTAGTATTTGCTTTGCCCAAAAGCGATATTGAGCATGAATTTTCCCTGTGGAGTGCTTTCAAACCAGAATTGGGGAAATTTCAATGATTCCAAATGCCCGCAATCCAAAAGATAAATGATTTTTCCGCCATCTACAGAATTGCGTGCCAATCGGTCAGGGTGCCATGACAAAATTCCAGAGACTTCACCTTTCTCAATCCGATTGAGCATAGAATTAAAAATCGAACGACCTGGAATTTTGGCTGATTGCTTTTCAATCAATTCTTCCACGATTTCCAGATTTTCATTCTTCGCAAAGGCGCGCAATTCTATGATCTGATCTTCGATAGAACGCACTTGTTTATCTTCCACATCCGTGGACTTGCGGGCATACAAAAAGAATTTTTGCATAAGATTTTTATTAAAAATAAAAACTCAAAAGGCCGTCCTGATGCGAACAACCCAAAGAATTGGATCATTTTCAAGACGGCCATTAAAAAAATCCTTTGGTTTGTTGTTCGCAAATACATTGTAGCACAAATAATAAATTGGCAAAAATTCTTTTTCACTTTTGGGCAAAGCAAGTCTCGCCATAGGCGAGACCGAGACAGAATTTATTTTAAAATCGCACGGGAGAAGAACCTCATTCTGTCCGCGCGCGAAGCGCGCGCAATACCGCAAAAACAATGGCGATTTTTGCAAATCGCCGCAGAAAAAACCGCGAAATTTTCGGAAAGTTTGATTTTGGTATCTTTATACTCCGAAGCTCGAACTTTTTTCCAAAATTCAGCCTGATCTTTTGCCTTCGCCGAGCGACTCCGCCGAAAATCTTTTCCAAAAAGATTTTCGTTCCAAAACCGGAAAAATTTTCTCTACTTTTCGGATT
>JBGSIU010000013.1:0-3499 GCA_041742375.1 Patescibacteria group bacterium | reverse complement strand
TTTTGACGAAAATCCGAATTCCGAATTTTAAAATCCAATCGCTCGGGCGGGCAAAAAGGAAGGGGGTTGGGGGGAAGGAATTTTTGCCCGCCCTCGCTTTCCGATTCCAATTTTTTTCCGCCGCCGCCGAATTTCGTATTTTGCTTTGCGAAATGCGCCGCCAACAAAGAAGCTGTGTTTGCCCCGCCCACCCGTGCGCACACAACAGATTTACTCCCTCGCTCAGTCTTTTACAACCGAATAATGAGCCTGAAATCTCTATTTGTCATTCCAGCGAAGGCTGGAATCTTAATTTGAGTTATTAAGATTTTAGATTCCTGCCTGCGCAGGAATGACAAGGTTTTTTTATTATTTTGTAAGTAAATAAAATAATAGTTTTCCCGACATTTAAGGCTCAAGTTGTATTGAAAACCGTTCCTTCGTTCAGGCTCATCTTGTATTGTACAAGACTCGCTCTTTACTATTTTTATTTTTTGGTGTAGCATTAAAGTAGTTGAAAGTTAATATTACTGATACTTTAATTCTACTACTACGATATTAGTATGTCAAACATTACAAAAACACTTAGAAAATTTAGAGAAGCAAGGGGTTTATCTCAAGAGAAATTAGCGAGATTGGCCGATGTTGCTAATAATACAATTATTAAAATAGAAGCTGGCAAAAACCAAAACCCAACACTAGATACACTTAAAAAGATATCAAAAGCATTGGATGTTAGTGTTGATGAATTAATAAAGTAGATTATGATTTTTGGAAAAATATTTAAATCGAATAATGACCCCGAAGGATATATTGGATATTTTAATTTGAAAGATTGGTGGTTGAATACTTTTACAGAAGAAGAAAGAAATCATATGGTTGCTATTTTTCAGCCGATGGGTGCATCAAGAGATACTCTGATAAAAGGAAAGTTTGAAATGTTAAGCAATAGTAGCCCATTGTCATTTCTTACTTCTTTGACTGGTTGGTTTGATAATCCAAGAGACAGAAATCTCGCGCATAAAATAATTTCAAAAGCGGAAGATTTTGTTGGAACGGAAAAAGATATACTTAACTTGCATTTTTTCTATCCAACTAAAATGAAATTATTTTATAAGAATAGAGATAGTGATCCAAAGTCATTACAAATTTCAATTGACTCTGCCTTAAAACAAATAGAAATTGCAGAAAAGGCAGCGGCGGAATTTAAGAAAGAATATCCTGATAGTCCACTGCCAGCTCACGAGGGATATTCTCAATTTTGCATCATTTTAGAGAAACAGGGAAAATTTGATGAAGCAGTAAAATATGCCAAACAAGCTAAGGATCAAGGTTGGAATGGAGATTGGGATAATCGTATTGCAAAATGCCAGAAAAAAATTGAAAAAATGCAACAAAAATAATATAATTTAATAAATTAAAGGAACAAAACTATGGATAACTTATTTTTACTTTTATTTCTCGTGTCGTTTGTCTGTTTAATAATCGGGTTAGTCAAACCAACGGTTTTTTCTCGTTTTATCAAAGGCGAAATCACAAGGAAGAAAATAGGTTTGATTTTTGGTATTGCCGCCGTTGTCTTTTTTGTCATGTTTGGAATGACAACTGACACTAGCAAACAAACACAATCAAACACTAACGAAAAAGCGGCAGAACAAAAAACAGAACAAAAACAATTAAGCCCAGAGGAACAAGCCAAAAAAGACGCTGACGAAGCTCTCGCCAAGAAACAGGCAGACGAAGCTAAAGCAAAACAAGAAGCTGAGGCAAAAGCACAAAAAGAGGCTGAGGAAGCAGCGAAAAATGTGCCGGCCGAGTATAAATCTGCCCTCAACAAAGCCACTTCATATTCTAACACAATGCATATGTCCAAACGGGGTGTTTATGATCAGTTAGTTTCAGAATATGGCGAGAAGTTTTCGGCAGCCGCCGCACAGTATGCAATAGACAATGTAAAAGCTGACTGGAATGCAAATGCCTTAGCTAAGGCAAAGACCTATCAAGACACAATGAATATGTCCCCAGCTGGCATTCACGATCAGCTCACTTCTGCGTATGGCGAAAAGTTCACACAATCAGAGGCGGATTATGCCATTCAACATCTTAATGACTAGTAATTTTTAATTTTAAAAAATATAGCACAGGATTAAGCTAAAAAAATTATGGGAATTTTCCAAACAATCGTAAATAAGTATAAAGACGCCAAGCAAAAATCTCTTAATAAAAAAGATTTTAAGCAGGCGTTGCTTCGAGCTGTCAATGACGGAAAAATTACCAAAGAAGAAATTGACGAACTTGATAAAAAGAAAAGCGAGTTTGGTTTAACTGATGAAGATGTAAAAGGAATGAGAGCTGAGATTTTTGCGTCGGCTTTTTCAGCTACCAAAGAAGATCAGCAAGTTACGAAAGATGAGGAGCAGGAACTTGAAAAAATTCAAAAATTTCTTGGTTTGGCGGATGACGAAATTCAGCACAACAAAAAAGAACTTGCTCGTTTGCGTCTTTTGAACGAAATCCAGCAAGGTAATATGCCCACGGTGCAAGTAACGAATTTAATAATGCAAAAGGGCGAAAAAGCATATTGGATTGAACCAGCTACATTAGCCGAAGAAAAAGTTTTACGCAGAAAATATGAAGGCGGTTCACAAGGAATGAGTTTCCGAGTTATGAAAGGTGTCAGCTACAGAGTAGGCGGACACCGTGGGCATATAACTAGTGAAACAGGAGTTGTTGCTGTAAGTAGTGGCGAACTAATCATCACCAGCAAGCGAGCTGTTTTCCGAGGTGATAATAAATCTTTTGCCGTCAAACTAGATAAAATTTTAGATATTCAGCTTTTTACAAATGGATTACAATTTTCGGAAAACAATCGTTCAAAACCAAGATTGATAAAGTTTGCGCAACAAGGAAATCACGATATAATTGGAGCCGTTCTTTCTTACGCAATTAATCATTACGGAGACAAAGAATAGGCGGCGCGCCAGTTTCACTGGCACGAAATTCGGCGGCGGAAAAAAATTGGAATCGGAAAGCGAGGGCGGGCAAAAATTCCTTCCCCCCAACCCCCTTCCTTTTTGCCCGCCCGAGCGACTGGATTTTAAATTTCGGGATTCGGATTTTCGTCAAAAAAAGTTCGAACATCAATCAAAAAACACCAGGGGCTTTATGGCATAACATGGAAAACGAAAAATCCCGCAGTTAAGCGGGATCATCGGTCTACTCGATACTAAAAATATGATGCGGAGAGGATAGGATTCGAACTAACCTCTAAAAAACCTTCTCTGCAATAGAAAATTTGCTCAATGTAGATTGTTCAGCTGTCCTATTTGGTGCATTTCTTTTTCATACAATTTCCGCTATAATTAAGTCATAATTTGGCAAGATCAAATTTTTGATTCATGAAAAACATTGGATTTGGAGAACCTCAATTTTCTGCAGCCATGGAAGCGAAAGACGACTCCCATGGAACTTCTGAAAAAGAAATATTGGCACAGTTTTCCAAAAAAGAACAAAAAGAAAT
>JBGSIU010000012.1:0-11412 GCA_041742375.1 Patescibacteria group bacterium | reverse complement strand
ACGATAAAAGAGTGTTGGCCTCTTTTTGAGAATTTGGGCAGTAATCATATACCTTTTATCGTATCAAAAACGTTTGGCGTTTTCAAAATTCTATCAAGTTGTTAAAGAGCAATTTGCTTATTTTGCAATATGTCTATTAATAAGCGAAAAAATTGACTCAGTCGACCAGTTGATTCCCTTGTTGCTAAGATATAATTAGTACAAATATTTTATTGCTATGAAAGAAAGATCACAAGTATTAAAACCCGCAGGATCGACAGAGATTTCGACTGTATACTCTTTTAATTCGGGACTCAGTGAGTCTCTCATACCGCAACTGATTGAATATTCCACTACCGATCCATTTATTATAAGGTATACTTCTGACTCAAGAAGATTCAAAGATGAAGAGTCGTATTTAATGTGGAGAAAAAAAGATCGTACGGTTTATTCTCTCACAAACGAAGACGGAACAATGCTGTTTGGAATTGTCTGGTTTGGGAAGGAAACCGTGCCATATCTTGAATTTGAACTTATTGAACAGATGAAACCAGAAGATTACGGAATTACCATCGCGAAACGGTTATATGGTGAAAAAAGAGGTAAAGGAATTGCAAAAGACATGATGAAAACGGCCTTCATGGAATATTTAAAAACTCATTTACAAGATGAGCAAACTGGATTTTGGTCCGTGACTTCTGCTGATAATGAGATAAATATCAAAGTTAATGAATCTTTCGGATTCAGACGCGTTTCAAAACCGAATAATAATAAAATTTTGATGACGGTTTCTTATGAAGATTTGATATCCGCATTAAAACTTAAATAAGAAAAATGCCAAAAATCGAGTCAGAAGAATTTCTTTTTCAATCTCTACGGTTTAATGTTGTTTCACAAACTATTATTTTCGACGATAAAAGAGAAAACCGTGAGCTTGTAGAAATGGGACCAGGGGTTTCGATAGTTGTATTAGACAGGAATAAAAATATATGTTTAATCAAGGAATGGCGGTCTGCTTTTAATGAATATATTTATCAGCTTCCAGGGGGGTATTGCGGAAGCAACGACGAAGAATTATTAATAGGAGCGGCAAAACAGGAAATACGAGAAGAGCTTGGTTTACCAACGGAAAAAATGGTTTTAAAAAAACTAAAAAGTTTTTACCCTCTTGGTGCAATGCGAAACACAGTGCACATATATTTAGCAACTGTTGATCAATTTGCACAAAAATCCCATAGTGAGGTTTTTGAAGACATCGAACTGTCGCCCATGCCGCTTGAAGAAGCTTATAGAAGATTTGTTTTAAAAAATGAACCAACAACAGCCGCAACCATAATAGGATTAACAACCGTGAGGAACTTCATTCTTGATAGCCAGTAGGGGAAGGGAAGGATTTATTAATCCGCCGAAAGTCAATTTAGTGACAAAAATGGTCTCAAAATTAAATAACCGCGAAATTCGGTTGAAAATTTAAGTTTGAAAAGAGGTTTTTTATCTCAGGAAGCTGAATATCAATCTCGATTTTCCTGTTCTTGAATAAGTCTATGAGGGGGAGCCAAGTAAAGTTTTTTATAAAAGAAGAATTTCTACAAGAGCATCCTAATAACCCTTTTTTAACAAAGGCCTGTCTTAATCTTTTTTAAGAATTCATCAACTGATTGATAGAACTTGCTGAAAATTAAATAAACACTTTCTGCTTCTTTTTGTTCTCCGACAAGAATGCATTTTTTTCCCATGCCAAAAGCAATTCCAGCTTCAATATGGGCTGATTTTCCAGCCGGAAGAAGGAGAATAAATTTTTCCGATTCTTGTAAGCCTTCAAGATCTTGCTTAAAAATTTGCTTTATTTGGCTGTTCGTCTGCCAGTCAGAAATTGATTCAAACTTTTTCATCGTCTCATCAGGATCTTCTTTAATATCAGCAATCACATGATCAGATTTAAAAAAGTTATATACAGAAAAACCTTTCTTTTCAAGACGCGCGATTAGTTTGAGAGCTTTGTCTCTATTTCTCCAACGAGTAGCTAGAAAAAAATGGTATTTCATAGTGATTATAGTTTTATTTCTTGTTAAGAAAGTAGGCTTTTTTTATCCAGCCCAAAAGTTCGCGGTCAATTTCTTTTTTATCTTTTATTTCCACAAAGTAAAGGTAGCGGTTGGGAGACATTTTCACCATTTTCCATATTTTTTTGTTTTTGATTTCAGAATCTAATCTAAAATCAATTCTTAATTTATCTTTAAGTGCCCAAACTCCACCAAAAGTGTAACTTCCCACAAAATGAATACAACAAGGCGGGGATTCAATTTTTAGAGGACCGATGTGTTTTTCTATTTCCCTTTTCAAGTGTAAAAAAAGTTCTTTGGCATATGGCTTATTTTCAAAATGTTTTTCCAAAGGAAAATTTGTGCATGAGTGAGCCTGATTTTTATTTTTAAACTCTCTTTTGCATTTTGGGCATTGCCAAAGTTTATTCATGTTTTTTATTATCTTCCCAGCAATTTTCTCCGGCTTAATTTATATAAAATAAGAGATACTGGAATTAAAAAATACACGTAGAGTGCGAGCGTGTGGGAGAAAAAGGAAACGATGATGCTTATAAAAGAAAAAAACACCCCGATAAGCAATTGATTTGTAATGTCCGTGACGCGGGTGGGGTCAACATTGGGATTAATAAGCCGTTTGTTGCAGCTTGCATTCAGCCAGATAAGGAGAAGCAAAAAGCAGATTAAAAAAAGATTGCTGATAAATAAAAAAATGCTGCCCCAAGCAACCGGATAATCACCAATAATCATTGAAGCGAAAGGAAGCAAAACAATAACAAGCATAAAAGTGATATTTAGCCAAAGATTGACATAATTTGTTTTTGTAATAAAGCGAGAAATGTTGTGGTGAATAATCCAAAAATTTGCCAGCAATAAGAATGTGATTAGATAGCTCACAAATTGAGGATATTGTTCAATAAGATATGTTTGAAGCTGTTGGGGACTGTGCAAATGATGTATTTTTGGAGTTTCAATAAAAAGAACAAGAAGAGTCATGGAAAAAGCAAAAATACCATCGGTTAAAGCTTCTAGCCTGTGAGTGGTCACAATTTCTTCTTCGGGCATAAAATTATAATAACATAAAAAAATGATAAAACTAATTTGTGATATTATATAAAAGATGAAAGGAAAATATTTTTTAGCGGTGATAATTTTAATTGTTATCGCTGGCATAATTTATTGGCAACTGCTTAGCAAAAAAGATATTATTAAAGCCACTTTTAACTGCAAAGAGGATAAATTCATAACTGCCGAATTTAGCAAAGAAAAAGTGAACCTGGTGCTTTCTGATGGCAGAAACGTTGAGCTGCCGCAAGCCCTTTCCGCCTCCGGCGCCCGCTATGCAAACGCTAATGAATCATTTGTTTTTTGGAATAAAGGAGACACAGCTTTTATTGAAGAAAATAATAAAATGACTTTTACTGATTGTCTTCAGACTGCGGGTAATTAAAGGCAAATACAACTTTCTTCATCCGGGCAATTTTGATTGCGGCACTTGGAAGAGCCAATCGCCCCCTGATCAACACAACTTAAACCTTCAACGCAATCATATCCGCTGCCGCCGCAGCTTTCATCGCAGGCAGAAAGTTTTGGAGTGGGAGTTGATGTGGGAGCTGGAGTTGAGGTTAATGTCGGTTGAGGAGTGTTAGTTGGCATTGGTGTGTTAGTTGGCGCTGGAGAAGGAGTTGGCGTGGGCGTGGGATTATTTGAACAAACCATTTGGGTCATGCCGGAAAAGAGTGAAAACTGGGAGCTGTCGGTGCAGCCGCTGCAATTGGCGTAGGCATATTGGACATAGTAAGTGTTATTATTCACAACATTGTTAAGAGTGAAAGTTTGAGTCGATTGATTAGTGCTTGGCACTTTAGCATTAATAATATTATTATTGCCCGGTTGGTCTCCCACTTCAATCCAATAGGTTTGGGCATTATTTATCGCTTGATAATTTAAAGTGGCAGTCCAATTATTATTTGAAAGGCTATTGCATTGATAAGTGACACCGCTTTGCGGCTTGGGAGGTTTTGAACCGATATTAACTATCAAAATTTCATGATCTGCTGGCGCTGTCGCTGCTAGCTCCGGTGATTCACCAAGAAAAACATTATTATTTGTCAAAACTGCTTTAAGCAAATATTGGCGTCCGCCTATAGCATCATTCCAACCCCATTGGACATCATCCGCCGCTCCCAGTTTCACAATTTGGATATATTGGCTGTCATTTTGATCCTTTTTAAAAACCGCAATACTGCTTCCAGCAGGAATTGATCCGTTAATTTGGACAGTGCCCCAGAGAGTTGCTTTGCCGGTTGGGGCAGGTGATGGGGTGACAGTCGGCACAGAAAGAGAATTAATGCGCAAAACTTCATTATCAGCCGGAACGGCAACAGTGATTGTTTGCGATTCGCCAAATATTGTTGTGTCTTCATATAAAACTGCTTTAATTTGATAAATTTTTCCTGGATTGCCTCCTGACCAATTCCAAGTTGTGCCGTCAACTGCTTGAATGTTGCTGTTTATAAGTTTAAAGTCTTCGCTGCTAAATTCTTTTTCAAAAAGAGAAATGGTCATTTGAGGATTAGAATGTCCATTTAAATCAATAGTTCCGCTGATAACCGCGGGGAGAGTGAGAGGCGCAGGAGGAGAATAAGTGGAGTTAATTCGCAAAATTTCCTCAGTGGCAGGCGCTGTCACGATTATCACGCTTGACTCATTTTGTTTTTGGCCGTTAGCATAAAGAACCGCTTTCAAATCATACATTTTGTTGGTGAGGGCATCGCTCCAAGACCAGCCCGCGCCATCTTTGGCAGGCAAATTGCTTTCTGCCACCATAAATTCTTTTTCATCAGTTTTTTTGACTAAAATACTGATCGTGCTTTCCGGCGCAACACTGCCGTTTAAATCAATTGTCCCAGAAATAACGGTTTTTGTTGCGATCAAGGAAGGGAGAGCGGCTTGCCGGGGATTAATGAAAATTAAATAGATTGCGCCAAGTAGAAGAATACCGCCACCAATTAAAAAATATATAATTTTTCGTATATACATTAATTTAAGGATAGTATAAAATTTCGGTGATGTCAAGGAAATTTATGCGCTTTCTTTAATGATGATTAATTGGTTTAAAAAAAATCAAGGAAGTGGCAAAACAATGAGGCACATTAAAATTAATTCGCTTAAAGAGATTGATGAAAAAAAACTTATTGAACTCATCAAATTAGTCCATAAAAAAGTTTCTTGTGGGAGTTGCATGGCAAATTGATTTTCCTCTTTTTAGTTTTATTTTATAGAACATATATAATATGCTTATGAAATGGATTGCAATTTCCGGTGGCTGGAAAACAATTAATAACAAAATCGAAGACGATGTGAGAAGTGTAGTGGAAAAAATTATCTCTCGGGGAGATGGCATTGTTTCAGGAGGAGCTTTAAATGTTGATTTTATTGCAACTGACGAAGCCCTGAAACTAGATCCAACTGCAAAAAAGATAAAAGTTTTTCTTCCCACTACGTTTGAAAAATTCAAAGAACACTATCGAAAACATGCGCGTCTTGGAACCATTACTTCTGAGGAAGCCGAAAACCTCATTAAGCAATTAACACGGCTAAAACAAATAAATAAAAATTCATTAATTGAAAATCCCAACACCAACTTCACCGAAGAAACAAAAAAGAAAATGTATTATGAAAGGAACGGAAGGGTGATTGACGCTTCTCATGAGTTAGTTGCTTTTCATATTAAGACTAAATTCAGTAAAGGTGAAGGAACCATGGATACAATTGAAAAAGCTCGGAAAAAAGGCATCCCAGTCAAAGTTTTTAATTATAATATAAATATAAATTGAAGAACCGGGAACTTTGGAAAAAGTGACCGAGCTTGCCGCGCGCTGGTTTAAAGAAAAACTGCAATGAAAATTTAGGTTACTTGCTTAATGTTGTTTTGCAACTGTTTCTCGAATTGGAGAAGGAACATCTTCCAGCGGAGCGTGTATATTAAATAATTCTTTTCGTTGTTGTTGAAGTTTGTAGTTAATTTCTCCAAGATCTACATCGGGATCATGAGCATCGAAGCTTGGATTCCCACAATGCTTACAACCTCCATTGTCGCTTGCGCCGTCTGGACCAATGAGTATCGTGTCCATTTCGTGACAAGCTTGACATTCAACCGCTAATCTTGTCCCGGCGTCACCAGATTCCTGTCGATATGACCTGATAATATTAACAAGAATTGGTAATTGTTTCCTTCGTTCAAAAAAAGTAATTATTTCTCTTGACATACCGTCGGCTTTTTTCCCGCCTAATAAATCTTCTGCATTAAACCCAACATCTAATATATCTCCAACCATCATTCCCATTTCTTCAATCTGAGCAGTAGTAAAATGCTTATGTATAAATTTCCTTATTTTAATCCTATCTGCTTCTGGAGATAAATTTTCTCCCCACTGGGTGTCAGCTGAAAAATGCACATTATCAATTCGTTCTACTCCTTTCCCTTTACAAGCTAGGCAGATTGGTTGAGGATATGATATTTTTGATTCCATACCTCCGGTAACACTTATTTGATGTAGGGGAACTCCTCCAACAGCTACACTCCAAGATTCTCTGCATTCATCATTATGACAAAAAAGTATTAACGTTTTTCCGCTTTTATCTGCGCCACGCAAAGCTCTACCATTTTTAGATTCTGCAGACTCAACGATGATTTCCATTGTTTCTTTTGGATCTTTTCGTCTTTGGGCAAACGTAATCATTTCTCGAATTAATGACCCTTCTTCTCTTGGAACTTCTTCGAATGGAAATTTTGCATAGTCATCGTTATTAAAACCACATTTGAAATAAACCCGCGTCATCCAAAGCCGAAGGTCTTGTAATGTCATCTGAAGCTCTCTTGATAGTTCTATTAATCCTTCCCTGATACTAGAGTTTTCTTGTGGATCAGTTTCAAGAATTTGAGTTTTTAGTTTGCTAACTTTTTGATCATTAATTGGTAAAACTTCAGTTTTTTTAGGAGATTCAAGATTATATATTTGGGGGCAACCACAAGTTGGACAATCTTGTTCAAAGAGTCTTTGTCCCGCACTGTCTTTTGGGATGTCAATTATATGCCCGCAAGCGCCGCATGAGCACTCAACTACTTGATGCCCGCTCAGCCAAACAACCCTTCCTGGTTTTTTCTCTTCATTTTCGGCCTTGATCGGCACTGTTTCTTTTTCGATAACATTTAACAGTGTTTGCCAGAGAACATGTCTTGTGGCATATTTATAAAATTCAATTATGAGCCTGATCTTTCTATATGGTTCATCTGAGGTGCTGATAGGCAAATCTTCATAGGTTTTTCGCGTTTTTAAAATTTCCGGGATTGTTCCATCGGGATTATAATTTAGGGTTCGATAAATTAATTCCTCAAGCTGAAAAATATCTCCACCCAAAAGAATATCAATTGCTTCTTTAAAATCAGTGTAGCTTAAAGGCGTTCTTTTTTGTCTTTCTTTCTCTTTAGCTTCTTTAATTTTTCTTCGAATTGCGCCCGCTCTTTCTTCTTTGGTTCCATGTTTTTCAAATAAACGTGGTGCTCCTTCTTCGTCCAGCCTCCCAGTTTGTTTAAAATCCATTATAGATGAAGAGGGAACAGTAGTCGCCGGGATATCTTTTTTAGGGGATATTCCTACATTTTCGCCTGATAATTCCATTTTTGGTCTTGCTTCTCTAACGGCTGATACAAGTTGCGAGAGTTGACCGCGGCGATCAAAATAAGCGATAAGCTCTCTTCCTTTGTCAGATTTTCTTTCACCAGGAAGATCATCATAGTTTAATCCTAAATTAAAACACAAAGTTTTTAATTCGTTCTCATCGAAAGTTTCTATTAATGTCTTTCTGAGTATAACAAGATTTTTGAAACTAGGTCTTTGGTCTTGAACTGGTTCAGTACTTTGTTTTTGAAATTGAAGGGTTGGCAAGTCAATATTTGGGCGAAGTTTCTTAACAGTTTCAACAAGATCGTTAATTCTCGTCCGTCTGTTTAGATAGGCGGTTAAAGCTTTTGCTTTTTGAGCTTTTCCTTCACCGGGAAGATCATCATATCCAACTTGAAGATCATAGCAAATATCGTGAAGCTCACTATCATCAAAACTACCTGACCATTTTGCTGTTAATTGTCCGACTGTTAAATCATTTAATAATTCCGGCAAAGGAACGAATTCTCCATTTTCCCCAACGGCTAAATAATCACGACTGACATCTGGTCTTAATTTTTTTATTTGATCAAGAAGCATTGTTGTTCTTTCTCCAAGTTGGTCAAGAAATGACGCGCTTCGTTTGGCGAGATCTTCCCTTCCTGATAAATCATCAAAATCAATTCCCATATCATAGATAAATGCGCGAAATTCCTCCTTGTCAAATCTTGTTGACAATAAAGCCTGCCATCTCTCGCGATTAAAAGGGGGAATAGATTCTTGCCTTATAAGTGATTCTTTTCGTGCCACCATTTTATAGATAATATATCTTGTAAATTGGTAAAATGCAATTGGCTATATAGTCAATTTAATTTTAAGAGCTTGTGGTGGACTTATCCAATGAATTTTGTATAATCGAATTTATGTCTGAAGTTTCAGAGTTATCAGGAACAGAGGAATTAGGGAATCCAAGAATTGCACGAATTAACGCGGAAAAAGGAATTAGAAATTATAGTTTGGGGTTACTTCGAGAAGATAAGATAAAACTTTTTACAGAAGCATTTTGGAGAAATATACCATCATATATAATTTTAAACAAACCAGAAGTCTGGATTGATACTATCATTATTGGGGCATTAAAAGGAAGTAAGGATTTTCAAAGAGATGAAAACAGCGTATCTATAGTAGATTTATCCCCAGAGGATCGAATTCTTACAGTAGAGAAAATGTTGCCGGTTGCCGAAGGGCAAAAATATCTTTTAGAAAAAACACAGTTTTTCGAGATATCCCTAGAAAACGGTTTACATATTGGTATTCAATATGGTTCAACGATTTGGGATGGAGATGTTGGGTCTGTTCGTTGTTATTTAAAAGATGAAGCGTCTAATGAATTTATTCCCGCTTACTCCATTCGTGGAGTGCCATGGAAAAAAGACGATATTTTCGCTTTTAATATTAGGAATGTACAAGCTTGGGCAGGAAATGACAAGTTCTCAGCAGCAATAAGTCATATAAAAACTAAGGGAGGTAATCAATCTTTATTGCGAGATCGACAAAGATTGGTTGATAAATTATCAAGATTTATGAATGCAGGATTATCTATTAAGGATCAAAATTCGGAGAGACTTACAGAACAAGATATTTTTTTATTACTAGCTATTACTTATTTTCAAAAATATGGCGTTAGAGAGTTTCAAGGAACAGAACATAGTAAACATCATGCTGTAAGGGCAGGAAAATCTTTAAACTTTAATTATGATGATTTATTTGGAAAATGGTTTGATGGAAAAAGACACGAATCAGAGGGTGGTGGGTGGAGTCTAAAAGTTGGGAAAGGTCCCTGTATACCAAAATTTGACGATTTACCTGCAAATGCTCGGGCGATTATCTTAAAAATTATTACCCCTTCATGAAAATTCAGATTATCTGCCATCCTAATTCCAAAAAACCCCGAGTGGAAAAAGATATTTTTGATAATCTTCATGTGTTTGTTGCCGCGCCTCCTCTTGAGGGACGTGCCAATCAAGCCGTGCGGGAAGCGCTTGCCGCTCATTTCCATACAAGAAAGAGCAGTGTGTTTTTGGTGAGTGGTGAAAAATCAAAGAATAAAATTTTTGAAATTACACGAGAATTATTCTTTTGAGATATAATACAGCTATGTTAGAAAAAATTCAAAAAAACTTGACGGATACAGGAAATAACGTGAGCGCAATGGGTGGGCTTACAATTTTTGGGAACATTTGCCTTTATATTCTAAATATATTCAACATAAAAATATTGGATTTTGAAAATGATATATCCGGCACTTTTCTCATGGTTTTTGTAGGAATAATATATATTATTCTTGGAAATAGAGTTAAAAACATCAAAGATAAATATGTTTTGACATATTTATATATTCTTTTTGCACTTTCCGTTTTAATAATAATATTTGTGTTGTTCTCTGGCGGTAAAGTTGGAATTTTATTTTTTCTCGTTATGATCTACCTCGTAATTTCAACTATTAAAATTAGAAGAATTAGAAAAAACGAGGAATATATTAATAATCTAGAAACTCAAGAGTACAAAATCAATAAAATTAGTTGGATAATTTTCATTGTGGCTTCTTTGATAATATTCCTACTCGCGTTAATTATTGACATTGATAAGCTAAGAAACGCAAATCAAGCTCAAAATAATAATCAATTTTCAGAAATACAACAGAAGCAGAATAAAAAAGAATGGATTAACTACCGTTCAATTGAAGGTAATTTTATAATTGATTTTCCAAAATACCCATCAATTAATCGAATTCCAGAGGAAATATTTAAAGGGGTTGCTTATAGTACAATTCAATATCTTTCTGATCCTGATAGTAATACTGCTTATATTGCTCAGGTTTCAGATTACAAAATAGAGCCCGCAAAGTATGATAATAAAGCCGGCCTTGAAGGCATAATAAACGGAATGATTAATAGTACTGATCCCAAGAGCACGCTAACAAATTCTTCATTTACTAAATTTAAAGGATATGATGCTGTCAATTTTAATTTCACATCGGATCCCAACATGTTTGGCAAAGGAATAGCGTTTATTCAAGACGATTTAGTGAATATAAAGGCATTTATCTTGATGGTCTTCGAAAAAGACGGTGATTTTTTGAACTATAATAAATTTATTGACTCATTTCAATTTAATGAATAAAACTTAGAAATAGCTAATATTTTTGTTTTTTCACCTTAAAAGCAGCTATTTTCTCGCAGAAAAAAATAAAGATTAAAAGAGGAGTTACAGCCGACCGCATTTTTCCTGTAGAATATAAATATGTGGACTTGTCCGAAATGCCAAAGAATTTTTCAAATTAAACACAAAGAATTGGTAAAAGAGCTATTTGACAAAATCGCTAAAAAAATCAATCAACAAGTTGGCAAGTGCAAAATCATTTCTCTTCCTTGCTGTATTCACTTATTTGGCAAAAATGATTTTTTGGTAAACAGTTATGGTTATTCAATTGATATTAAAACTGCGGCGGGAATTGACCACGAACTCCTTACTTGGATTTTCGAAAGCTATCATTTGAAGGACGCGCAAATCAAAAAAGGGTATATCGTTTCAAAATGAGACGATTTAACTTTATAATTAAAATATCGTGAGAATTAATGAAAATATATGTTTAAATACTTTTTTGCATCTATCGCTTGCGGAATATTGTTCGGTTTATTGGATGGAGTGATTAATGCTAATTC
>JBGSIU010000011.1:0-14913 GCA_041742375.1 Patescibacteria group bacterium | reverse complement strand
TTCACCTTTGCTGAACAATCATCCGCTTGTTGGAAAATTAAAAGGATATAGGAGTATTAATGTGACTGGAGATTGGCGGGCGATATTTTCAGAAGATTCAACCGGTATTGTTTTTGAAATGATTGGCACGCATGGACAGTTATATCGTTAAGAAGTTTTAATTTTTTTGCTAAAATAAAATTTATGATCTAGCTTTTTTCCTGCCACTTTAAATTTTCCCCCAAAAAAAATATAATTGAAATAATATGCCGAGCAAAATTTTTGACATTATTTCCAAAGAAAAACAGCGCCAGCAGGAAACTCTTATGATGATTCCTTCGGAAAATTATGCGAGTGAGAGGGTGCTTGACGCAGTGGGGAGCGTCCTCCAAAATAAATATGCCGAGGGTTATCCTGGAAAAAGATTTTACCAGGGAATGAAATATGTGGATGAAATTGAAAATTATACGATTGGCATGGCGAAAAAAGTTTTTGGCGTGCCTCACGCCAATGTGCAAGCGTATTCCGGTTCGCCCATGAATGCCGCCGTCTATTTTGCCTTGTGCGAGCCCGGGGACACAATCATGGGGCTTTCACTGGCCTCAGGCGGTCATCTGACGCATGGCCACCCCAGGGTGACATTTTCAGGAAAATATTTTAAGTCGGTTCAATATGAATTAAAGTTCCAAATTCAAGATTCAAAGTTCCAAAATAAAGATAAAGAAGAGTATTTTAATTGGGAAGAAATTCGAAAAATGGCACTTGAACATCATCCAAAAGTGATTGTTTGTGGTACCACCGCTTTTCCGCGAACTCTTGATTTTAAAAAGTTTGCTGAAATTGCAGATGAAATTGGGGCATACCTACTCGCCGATATTTCCCACATTGCGGGACTTGTCGTGGCCGGCGTTCACCCATCGCCAGTTCCATATTGTCACGTTGTAACAACCACTACGCACAAGACCCTGCGCGGTCCGCGCGGAGGATTAATTTTAACAACTGAAAAAGGCTTGAAAAAAGATGCGGAATTGGCCAAAAAAATTGATAAAGCTGTTTTTCCCGGCCTTCAGGGCGGTCCCCACATGAATGCAATCGCGGGAATTGCCGTGGCGCTTGAGGAAGCGTCAACCCCAGAATTTAAAAAATATGGCGCCCAAATTGTGAAAAATGCGCGCATTCTGGAAAAAGTTTTTCATGAAAACGGTATTGCTATGGTGACCGGAGGAACTGATAATCATTTAATTCTTATTGATTTGGTGGGAAGCGGGCTTGCGGCCGGTTCAGGCGTTTTTGCGGCGGAAGCGCTTGAAGAGGCAGGAATTGTGGCCAATAAAAACACGATCCCCAATGAGCCATTTTCCCCATTTTATCCGTCAGGCTTGAGGCTGGGGACGCCTGGGGTGACCACCCGCGGCATGGAGGAAAAAGAAATGAAAATAATCGGCAATTGGATTGTGGAGGTTATAAAAGCGGTAAAGAAATATCAAATGCCAGCGGATAAAGAGAAGAGAGGAGAATACCTGAAAAAATTCCGAAAGGAAATTGTGGAAAACAAACTCTTGAGAAAAATTGCAGCGGACGTGAAATCTCTCTGCCTCAAATTTCCAATTTATTTACAATAGCCTATATTTTTATAGTAAACTATTATCATTGCATTAACAAAAGTAGCCAATCTATGGTAAAATGTAGATATTGTTAATATTTAAATATTAAATTAATATTAATTAATATTAATTAATATTTTAATAGTATAAAATTCTCACGCAGGAGGAAAGTCCTTGGAAAAATCCAATTCGGATTATTTCATAATCCTCCGGCGGCGGAAATAAAGGACTTATGAAAGACATTTCTCTTCGAGAACTGCTTGAAGCAGGCTGCCATTTTGGCCATCATGCCGAGCGCTGGAATCCTAAAGCGTATTCATTTATCTACGGCGAAAAAAATGGAATTCACATTATTAATCTTGAATTAACAAAAAAAGGCCTTGAAGAAGCAGGCGCGTATTTAAAAAAGATCGCTTCGGAAGGAAAAACAATTCTTTTTGTTGCCACAAAAAAACAGGCGCGGCCAATCATGCGGGAAATTACGCAAAAATATGGCCTCATGTCTTTCATTGAGCGCTGGCCGGGGGGATTTTTAACAAATTTTGACCAAGTTGCCAAAAACTTTAAAACAATGGACGCGCTTGAAAAGTTTATCAGCGAAGCCACGGAAAAGAAACTTAACACGAAAAAAGAAGTTCTTATGGCAAACAAAAAATTAAAAAAACTCATGATTATCTACGGTTCTGTCCGGGGATTGAAGAGTTTGCCGGACTGCCTAGTTGTTGTTGATATTAAAAAAGAGCAAAAAACAATCGAAGAAGCAAAAAGACGCGGCGTAAAAACAATCGGGCTGGTTGACACAAACGCTGATCCTCGCGAAGTCGACATCAGCGTCCCCACAAATGATGATGCAGTTGGAGCGATCAGATACATGCTCGAGTATTTAGGCGAAGCCGTAGTTGAGGGGAGGAACATGATAGTTAAGAATGATGATAAATCCGAAATTCGAAGCACGAAATCCGAAATAAATTCAAATTAGTAAAATTAAAATGCTCAAAACAATAAATAATTTTTTTTGAATTTATGCCATTTGATTTTAAAACATTGTTTCGAATTTCGAGTTTCGGAATTCGAATTTTTATTGATGATAAATGTATCTAATATTAAAAAATTAAGAGAAACTACGGGGGGCGGCTTTGCTGACTGTAAACGCGCCCTTGAAGAAGCAAAAAACGATTTAAAAAAGGCGGCTGAATTACTTAAAACTTGGGGAATTGAAAAATCAGCTAAAAAAGCTGAACGTGAAACCAGGCAAGGAATTGTCGAAAGCTATATCCATGCAAACGGCAGAATTGGCGTTCTTCTCACCCTTCTTTGCGAAACTGATTTTGTTGCAAGAAATGAAGAATTTAAAAAATTAGCCCATGAACTTTGCCTCCAAATTGCCTCTATGAATCCAAAGACGATTAAGGAATTAAACGAGCAAATCTATATTCGTGATGGTAAAATGAAAATGGAAGATATTGTGAAAATGGCAATTGGAAAAATTGGAGAAAACATAAAGGTCGGGGAATTCGTGAGGATGGAAATATAAAATAATAAATTCGAAAGTCGAAATTCGAAATCCGAAACCCTCCTTCGCTAAAGCTACGGAAGGGCAAGCAAATTTAAAATTGCCTGCCACTTCGAAGCCCGAAGGGCGAAGAGTGGTTTCGAGTTTCGTGTTTCGCGCTTCGAACTTTATTTATGGATTCTTCTCAGCTTCAAGAAATTCGTGCAAAGATGCAGGCATCTATTAATTTTTATCAAGATGAACTGAATCAGATTAGGACTGGACGGGCGCAAAGTTCACTGGTGGAAAATATATTAATCACCACATACGGCGGGACACAAAAGCTTCGTATTCGTGAAATGGGAAATATTACCACTCCTGATGCAAAAACCGTAATGGTCGAATTTTGGGATTCATCAGTTTTGCCTGACGCCGAGCGGACGATCAATGAAGAATTAAAAGTGACTTGTCAGGTGAATGATAACTTAATTCGAATTTTTTTGCCGCCGCTTACTGAAGAAAGGCGCAAGGAATTTACAAAGTTATTAAAACAAAAATCAGAAATGGCGCGCGTGACTGTCCGCCAAATCAGAGGAGATGTAATGCACGATTTTAAAAAATCATTTGAGAATAAAGAAATCAGCGAAGATGAAAAATTCGGAGGAGAAAAAGAAGTGCAAAAATTAACAGATGAATTTATCGAAAAAATAGAATCCATAGAAGAGAAAAAGGAAAAGGAAATAATGACAATATGATTGACATTCTCGCTTGCCTCATCGTTTTCTCCATTTTAGTTTTAATCCATGAGCTTGGGCATTTTGTCGCGGCTAAAATTATCGGCGTGAAAGTGCTTGAGTTTGGTTTTGGGCTTCCGCCGCGCTTAATAGGTATAAAACGGGGCGAAACAATTTATTCTATAAACGCTCTTCCAATTGGCGGATTTGTCAGATTATATGGCGAAGATGAGGCGACTACCGAAGACAAGAGCGAACCGGAGCGCGCCTTTTATAAAAAATCAGTACTGCAAAGATTATTTGTAATTACAGCAGGTGTGGTCATGAATTTCACTCTTGCTGTGATTATTGTTTCGTACATTTTTACCAAAGGCGTTTACGTGCCGACAAATCATGTTTATGTTGAAAAAGTGGTTATTAATTCGCCTGCCGCACAATCTGGGATCAAAAAAGGAGATCAAGTCGTCCAAATCGGAGAATATGAAATTAAATCAACAAATGACTTAATTAAATATACCAATCTTTACAAAGGAAAAACTGTAAGCATTCTGATTAAAAGGAATGCGAAAACTTTATCCGTTAAAGCCTCTCCCCGCGTTAATCCTCCGGCCGGCGAAGGAGCGCTTGGAGTGGCGGTTTCAAATTTAGAATTTAAAAAATATTCATTAATTGAAGCCCCATTTGCCGGTTTGGTGGAAACAGCGCGAACATCGATTTTGATGTTTCAGGGGATTGTTGATGTTTTTTCCCGGTTATTTCGGTTTGCTGAGGTGCCAAAAGAAGTTGCCGGGCCGGTTGGTATTGCTCGCCTTGTTGGCGAAGCCATGAAAATGGAGGAATGGTTTATGGCGGTTTTGCAGCTGATGGGGATATTGTCTCTTAATTTGGCTGTGATTAATATTTTTCCTTTTCCGGCGCTTGACGGCGGACGATTATTTTTTGTTTTGCTAGAAGTTGTGACCCGGCGGAAAATAAATCCCAAATTTGAATCAATCGTTAACACCGTCGGACTTGCGATATTAATCGGATTAATTGCTCTCGTGACGAGAAATGATATCCTCAGGAAATAAATTTAAAATTTAAAATTTGAAATTTGAAATCAAATCTAAATATTTAAAATTTAAAATTAAAAATTGAAAATTGTTGTAACTCATACCTCTCCTGATCTTGATGCCCTTACCGCAGTTTGGCTGCTAAGGCGTTTTCACCCAAAATTTACTGACAGCGAAATGAGATTTGTTGCGGCCGGAGAAAAATATGAATTAACAGAAATAGAACGAATTAAAAATCCGGAAGTTATTCATGTTGATACAGGAGGGGGAGAATTTGACCATCATCAAACCGGAGATAAGGGCGTGTGTGCCGCAAGCCTTGTTTTAGAATATTTAATTAAAAATCAATTTATAAAAACTTCACATGAGAATGCTTTAGAACGGATGGCGAAAATTGTCCTTGAAATTGATCATTTTGGCGAAGTTTTTTGGCCTGACGCCGCGGCAGACAGATATGAGTTTTTTTTGGAAAATATTTTGGAAGGATTTAAAATGCGCTATCGAGATCAAAACGAAAGAGTTGTGAATTTCGGTTTAGAAATTCTAGATGCAGTTTTTCAAAAAATGGCGCAAAAAGTAAAAGCCGATGAAGAAATTGAAAATGGAACAATATCTGAGGTGGAGGGGTTACATGGGAAGTCTCAACAAATGATTGCCATGGAAACGATTAACGATGAAGTTGTGAAACTTGCTCAAAAAAAAGGTTTTCCTGTTGTTATCCGCCGCGATCCGCGTAAAGGCTATGTGCGGATAAAGGCCATCCCCGGCGGAAAATTTGACTTGAGTGATGCATATTCTGCTTTGCGGAAAAAAGATCCGGACGCAACGTGGTTTTTGCATGCAAGCCACAGAATGATTCTTAACGGTTCCACGAAGAATCCCAAAATGAAACCGACGAAGTTGGCGCTTGATGAAGTGGTAGAAATTGTGAGAGAAAATTTGTAAATTTTATTGAATATGATGGTTCGATTGCTCAATTGTTCAATTGTTAAGAAAATCGTTGGTTCCTAGCAATAGAGCAATCGAGCAATTGAACAATTAGACAATGGAGTCTTGTATTTTCTGCAAAATTGTCAAAGGAGAGTTGCCTTCTTATAAAATCTACGAAGATAAGGATTTTCTAGGTTTTTTAGATATCAATCCCCGAAACATTGGCCATTCCCTGGTTATTCCCAAAGCTCATTACCGTTATGTGTCTGATGTGCCTAATTTCGGCGATTATTGGGAAGCGGCTAAAAAAGTGGCGCTTGCCATAAAAATTGCGGTGAAGGCAAAATCAATAAATTTTTTAACCATTGGTGAGGAAGTGCCGCATGCCCACATTTGGATAATTCCGCGGTTTGATGATGATGGCGGCGTAATTCAACTAGGACAAATTAAAAAAATCGATAAGCAAAAAATGGTTGAAGTTGCCGGAAAGATCCGGGCAAATTTATGATAAAATAAGAGCCATATGTTTCATCGGATAGGAGGTGTTGTTATTTTATGTCTGTTGTTATTGCCACCCCCGGCGAAAATGCCGATTCTGTTATCAAGAAATTTCAACGAAAAGTCCTCATGGAAGGAATTTTAATCGACGCCAACATGAAAAAGTTCTACGTTAAAAAAGGTATGAGGCGGAAGATGAAAGCAATCGCAAAGAGAAAGAGATTTGTATAACAGATTGTTCGATTGTTCCATTGTTCCATCCGCCCAAGGCGGATTGAGCAATCGAGCAATGAAACAATGGGTTTTGTTAATCGATAAGATTAAATCTGATTTAGTTGCAGCAATGCGGGCAAACGATGAAGTCGGAAAGTTGGTTCTCCGGTCTCTTCTCTCGGCGATGAATTATTATAAAATCGAGCTTCAAAAAGAACTAAGCGATGAAGACGCCGCGCGAGTTATTTCTAAAGAAGTTAAGAAGCATAAGGAATCAATTGAAATGTTCAAAAAAGCAGGCCGCCTGGAACTTGTTGAAAAAGAACAAAAGGAGATGAATGTTCTGTCGGCATATCTGCCAAAGCAAATAAGCCGGGAAGAAGTAGAAAAAATAATAAAGGCAAAAAGCGAAGAACTAAAGGCTAAGAATGAGTTAAATATGGGGAATTTGATGAAAACCGTTATGGGAGAACTCCGAGAGAAGGCAGACGGGAAAATTGTGAAGGAAATCGTCGACCAAATTTTCAAAACAACATGATTTGAACAATTGAACTATAGAACTATAGAACAATAGCAAAAAACACTATATCTCTTGCCAAGTTCCACAGTTCAATAGTTCCATAGTTCTTGGTTTTTGCACAAATTTATCGTTTCCACTCAATCTCGATATCCCACTTCGATAAAAAAGATTAAAGATCATCTTGCGGCCTGCCTTAAAGAATTAAAAGTGAATTATGATGTGGAAATTTCCGTGACCATTGTTGGCGACCGTAAAATGCGCGAACTTAACCGAAAATATCGAGAGAAGGATAAAACAACTAATGTGCTTTCTTTTCCGGCCGCAGAAAGCAAAGAGGGGATTGCGTTTCCATTGAAAGTTGATCCTGAGCATACATTTCTTGGTGAAATTTTAGTCTCTTATCCACAAGCCCTTGCCGAGGCGGCTACGGAAAATAAAATGGTTGACCGCAAAATTTTAGAGCTTCTGGAGCATGGGCTTTTACATTTACTTGGTCATCATCACCCGGAAAACTAATTTGAAATTTGAAATTTAAAAGAGAGTACTAAAAAATCTGATATACCCGTTTTACTGTAATTTGTCCGCCTCAGGTGGACAAATTCAGTCTAAACGGAGTTATACTTTTGCACTTCGACAATGCTCAGTGCAATCATGAGCGAAGTCGAATGATGCATTTTCCAGTGCAAAGAGTATAAAATAAAAACATGTCTTCGCAAACTTACTATCTTAAATACCGTCCGTCTTTGATTTCTGAACTTGATAATGAGGAGGTGGCGGAAAAATTAACCGCCTATTTAAAACCTGTAAATCTTCCCCATGCTTTTCTTCTTGTTGGATATAAAGGTACGGGAAAAACAAGCTCTGCCCGCTTAATTGCTAAAGTTGTCAATTGCGAAAATAATATTTTTGGCGCCGGCAAAAGCCTAGAGCCATGTGATAAATGTGAACTTTGCAAAAGTATCGCAGCCGGCAATAATCCGGATGTCTTGGAAATTGATGCCGCTTCAAACACCTCGGTCGAAGACGTACGGGATTTAAGAAATAAGGTTATTCTTTCTCCCTCAATGTCTAGATATAAAGTTTATATAATTGACGAAGTCCACATGATATCGCGTTCTGCTTTCAATGCGCTTCTTAAAACGCTTGAAGAACCCCCTCAAAAAACAATTTTTGTTCTTGCGACAACTGAATTTGAAAAAGTGCCGGAAACGATTGCTTCACGCTGTACAATTATTAATTTTAAAAAAGCCGATGAAAATTCAGTTAAAAAGTCTTTAGGCAGAATTATTCACGGCGAAAAATTAAAAATTGACGACGATGTTATTTTGGAAATTGCCAAAATGTCTGGCGGGAGTTTTCGGGATGCGGCAAAATTGCTTGAGGAAATTGTCAGCATTTCCCGAGGCGGAAAAATTGAAAAAGAAATTCTTCAAAAAATAAATGGCGGAATAACGGGCGGGGAAGCGGTAAGCTTACTGCAGCAACTTACTAAAAAAGATGCGAAAAGCGCTGTTTTAAAAATTGAGGAATTAAAAGATAAAGGAGTTGACTTGAGAAATTTTTTGAAAGGCGTTTTGGAAACGCTCCACCAAGTGCTTCTTGCAAAATTAAAAATTACGAATTACGAATTACGAATTAATAAGATTGCCGACGAATTGTCTCAAGAACAATTAAAAATAATAATTGAAAATTTTGAAAAAGCCTATTCGGAAATGAAATTTTCGGATATGGCGGAGTTGCCAATAGAGATGGCGATCATGGAAATACTAACTAATACTAACCAATACTATCAAATACTATCCAATACTAACAAAAATGATTCCCGCGTAAATCAAAGCATGCAGAAACAAGCAGACGACAAAGATTTCTGGAATAACTTAATTAATAGGATAAATACAGAGAGCAAACAAACCGCCGCTGTGCTACGGTCTTGTAAATTAATAAATCAAACAAATGACGAAATTCAAATCGAAGCACCATCTAAATTTCACTATGACCGTCTGCGTGATTCAAAAACAATCAGCATGGTCGAGACTTCCGCCTCCCAAATTTTGAATAAAGATGTTAAAATGAAAACGGCAATAAAAAATTAAAAATCAAATATCAAATATCAAAATTAAGGAATGTATAAATATATCGCGAAGCGATACCAAAATTTTGCATTTTGATTTTTGCATTTTGATTTTACTATGTTTAATCCATTCAAATCTCTTGGCGACATGAACGAAATGAGAAAGCAGGCGCAAATTATGCAGCAAAAACTTTCTCAGGAAAGGGTTGTGGTTGACCGCGACAATGTTCACATTGTGATGACTGGCGATCAGAAAGTTTTGGAATTTTCCCAAAACGGCGCAACAAATGATCAGATTCTCAATGTTTTGAATGAAGCGATCATGAAAACCCAGCAAATCGCCGCGATGCAGCTCCAATCGATGGGCTAAGCGAAATGAGGAAAAAAATTATTGTCACTGGCTCTCTTGCCTTCGATGTTATTATGAACTTCAATGGCCGTTTTGCCGACCATATTCTTCCTGACAAGATTCACGCTCTCAATCTTTCTTTTTTAGTTGACGAAATGGAAAAAACCAATGGAGGAACCGCGGGAAATATTGCCTACAATTTGGGACTTTTAAATTGTAATCCCGTGCTTCTTTCAACCTTTGGCCGCGATGGGGAAGAATACAAAGATTTTTTGGAAAAAAATGGAGTTGATGTTTCCGCGTCTCCTCTCTCCAAAAAATATTTCACTTCACAATCTTTTGTGTTGACAGATGAGGCGGATAATCAAATTCACTCATTTTATAGCGGGGCAATGACAGAAAATTCAAACCTGAATTTTCTGTCAGAATCAAAAATCAAAAATCAAAAATCAAAAATAATTTCCAATTTCCAATTTCAAATTTCAAATTTATTTGCGGTTGTAAGTCCCAACGCTCCTGAAGCAATGAGATGCTTCGTGCAGGAATGCACTCAGCATAAAATTCCTTTTATGTATGATCCCGGCATGCAGTTGCCGCGGTTATCTGATGAAGATTTACGATTTGGCATAGAACATACAGAAATTTTAATTGGCAACGATTATGAAATCGAGTTAATGCGGCGAAGGATGGGAGAAAATTTGCGGCCATCAATATTAATTACGACACTTGGGGAAAAAGGGGCGGTGATTTTCGATCGCCGCGTCATCCTGAGGAGCAAAGCGACGAAGGATCCCGTCAGAGGAGGTAAACAAGGAGGTTCTTCGGTCGTTTCACTTCCTCAGAACGACAACTTTGCAAAACAATTAATAATAAAAGCTGCAAAAGTTTGCAAAGTTGTCGATCCCACAGGTGCCGGCGATGCTTTTCGCGCCGGATTTTTGGCGGGATATGCGCGCGGATTTGATCTTGAAACTTGCGGCCAAATGGGAGCCGTGTGCGCCGTGTACACAGTGGAAAAATATGGGACAACCACGCATGAATTTACGGTTAAAGAGTTTTGTGAAAGATATGAAGAGAATTATGGGGAGAAGATAAAATTATAGAAATTATTATTATGCCCCCAATTTTAATAACCGATCTTCGTAAAACCAATCGTATTCCTCATTATGACTATTCTCAAAATAATTATTATTTTGTGACGGTAAATACGCAAGAAAGCAAATATTATTTTGGTAAGGTAGAAAAAGGAGAAATGAAATTAAATCAATATGGGAAAATCGTTGACAATTGTATAAAACAAATTCCAAGTTATTCTTTGGGAACAATAATTGACATTTATCAAGTTATGCCAAATCATATTCATCTAATTATTGGCATTGAACGTTATTTCGTAGGGACAAACCTCCCGGTTTGTCCCATGGGGACGACCGGGAGGTCGTCCCCTACGGAGAAAGCGAAATCTGTTTCCGAGATTGTTAAAAATTTAAAAACATATTCTTCAAAATTAATTCATCAATCCGGCTTTCCCTCTTTTTCCTGGCAACGTTCCTTTTGGGATCATGTTGTCCGCGACGATTACGACCTTGAAATTAAACAGCAATATATTTTAAATAATCCCCCCCAGGTGGGAGTTTGATAAATATAATTTTGATTCAAATACCCCAACAAAAAAACGGGGGATTTGGTAAAATGAAAAAATCATGAAAAAATAATTTATATTGTTAAATCAATTTTTTTGGTGTAGAGACGTTGCATGCAACGTCTCTACAAAGAAAAAATGACAAAGAAACATGAAACAAAATGACATCAAGGATCTTTCTCTTGCAGACAAAGGTAAACTTCGCATTGACTGGGCAGAGCGGGAGATGCCAGTTTTGCGCCTCATTAAAACCCGTTTTGAAAAAGAAAAACCATTGAAAGGAATTCGGCTTGGCGCTTGCCTTCACGTCACCGCGGAAACTGCCAATTTGATGAAAACATTAAAAAGCGGTGGGGCAGAAGTTTTTCTTTGTGCTTCAAATCCTCTTTCAACTCAGGATGATGTGGCCGCCTCGCTTGTCAAGCATGATGAAATTCCGGTTTTTGCCATCAAAGGAGAAGATTCAAAAACATATTTTTCCCATTTAAATTCTGTCTTGGAAGCGTGTCCGCAAATCACGATGGATGATGGAGCGGATTTGGTCGCGCAGTTGCATAAATTAAAAATTAAAAATTACGAATTACGAATTAATAATGCTAAATACGAAATACAAAATACAAATGGCAATTGGGAATTCTACGGTTCATCCGAAGAAACAACAACTGGCGTGATTCGCTTAAAAGCGATGGAAAAGGACGGCGCACTTAAAATTCCCGTGATTGCAGTTAACGACAGTGACACAAAGCACCTTTTTGATAATCGATTTGGCACCGGGCAATCAACAATTGATGGGTTGCTTCGCGCCACAAACATTTTAATTGCCGGAAAAATAATTGCCATTTGCGGATTTGGTTTTTGCGGCCGGGGGTTGGCAGACCGCGCCCGGGGCATGGGTGCAAGAGTTTTAATTTGTGAAACCGATTCAATCAAGGCGCTTGAAGCCGTGATGATGGGATTTGAAGTGGCGCAGGTTATGGACGCGGTGCAAGTTGCCGATATTGTAATTACGGTCACTGGTGATAAGCATGTGATTGATGAAAAACATTTTAAAGCGGCAAAGGATGGAATTATCATTGCCAATTCCGGACACTTTAATGTCGAAATTAATTTGGACGCGCTTGCGAAAATGAGCAAAAGTAAAAGGAAAGTGCGTGAATTTGTCGACGAGTATCAAATACAAAATACAAAATACGATATACGAAATACGAAGAAGATCTATATTCTCGGAGAAGGCAGACTGTTAAATCTCGCTGCGGCAGAAGGCCACCCGGCATCAGTCATGGATATGTCCTTTGCCAATCAAGCATTGGCCGCGGAGTGGATTTTCAAAAATCGAGGGAAACTGCAAAATAAAGTTTATCGTTTGCCAGTTGAAATGGATCAGGAAATTGCTGAGCTCAAATTAAAAGCAATGGGAATTTCGCATGACGCATTAACTGCAGAGCAAAAAAAGTATTTGGAAAGTTGGAAAGAAGGAACCTAAATTAAATCAAAAATCAAAAATCAAAAATACAGATTAAAAATTAAAAATGTATGAATATGAAAAAGACAATTGTTTTGGGAATTCTAATCTTTTCCTCTTTTTTCTACATGATTTATTTTATGCTTTCTGCCTTGGAGTATATTCCTTTTAACATCCAATTTATTTTTCCCCTCCATATGTTTTTCGTTGCAATTTCTGGCGGTCTTTTTATTTATTTGCTTCGAGATGTATGGAGAAGAAATTTGTCATATGACCAAAAAACGATTTGGTTAATTGCTTTCTTCATAGGTTCAATATTGACAGTGATTATTTATTGGTTAATCTTTTTTGTTTGTAATAAAAACAATGCTTCTCCCTAAATCTATTACTAATCTCATTGAGTCTTTTGAGCGCCTTCCCGGCATTGGGCCAAAGACCGCCCAACGGCTTGTTTTTTACCTTCTTCATGTCCCTCAACATGAACTTGACGATTTTGCGGGTAACTTAAAAATTTTGAAAACCTCCACGAAATTATGCAGCCAGTGTAAAAATATTGACGAAACTGATCCTTGCCGCATTTGCGCGGACGCGAACCGCAATAAAAAAGTGATTTGCGTGGTTGAGCAGCCCTTGGATTTAATTGCTCTTGAAAATACAAGAAAATATCACGGAGCTTATCATGTTTTGCACGGCGCCATTGCACCACTCAACAATATCGGGCCGGATGAAATATACATAAATGATTTGATTAATCGTGTGCAAAACGGAGACGTGGAAGAAGTAATTTTTGCGACCAACCCCACGCTTGAGGGAGAGGCCACGGCTATGTATATTGAAAAAGAGTTAGAGAAAATTGGGTATAATGGAAAGAGGACTCGCCTTGCGCGAGGGCTTCCAACTGGAGGAGATTTGGAATACGCGGACGAGTTAACATTGAGCAATGCGCTTGAGGGAAGAAAGTAAATACTATCAAATACTAACTAATGCCATCCAATACTAACTAATACTAATAACAAATAAAAAATAATTTATGAAAAAAATAAAAAAATATAAAGCATTTTTAATCGGTGGAATTTTTGGAATAATAATGTGCTCTCTTTTTAAAATAAGCAACGTCATTTTTTTGTCTATTTCCCCAGTTTTCGTTTTACTTCTTATTATTACTGCTGTTCTTGGTAATTCTGTTAGCTCTCCTTCCTTGGGAACAATTCTTTGTTTATTAATAGGATTTTTGTTTTATGGGTTAGCCTTTTTTTTAATATCTAACGTAAAAAGCAAAAAACTAATAATTAAATTAAGTTTTTGCTTCCTTATTTTGTTTTACTGTTTTTCTGTTATTGCCATGCTTTTTATGATGAATTTAGGATTTTCTTAAAAATGACCTTAAACAAAATTCTCTTTCTTTTTCCACTTTCAATTTTAATCTTTGTCGTTGTCGCCCCGATAATTTTGCGGGTGCTTTTTCCAGGGCTCTCAAGCACGGATTTTCGCTGGCGCCCGCTTGGCAAAGCCTGTATTGGAATTGTGATTCCAACAGATAAATATCCTCTTGTTTTGAAAAAAACAATTGTTTTTGACAGGCATGAATCAGAAAAACAAAATCAGTGCTTTGGAGTGGATGTGTATTACCAGGAGTGACAATTTGAAATTTAAAATTCGAAATTTGAAATCAAATTAAAAATTGAAAATTTCAAATTAATTTTTGTCAGCAGTCAAATCTGCCTTTAAGCCATTTGTTGATGAATTTGAAAAAATAGGTTCGCAGACCGTCTCTCAAGTTGTGCAAAATGTGAAGCAGGTGGCATCTGACGTGGTGCAAAAGCCGATTCAAGAAGCGGTTGGGAACCCGCCTGCCGGCGCCAGTGCGGGGACAGGAACCAACGAAGATCAAAGCGCCGGGAATCAGGCTTTTCAACAACAAATGATGCAGGCAAAACTTAATGATCAGCAAAAAGCCCAACAGCAAATTGCCCAAATCCGGCAAAATTTAAAAGCCTTAATGACGCCGCCCAAGCCGCCACCGGAAAAACCAATTTATTATAAAATGTGGGAAGAAATGGAAAAGAAAAAGCAGGAAAAAATGGAGCTTGAAGCAAAAAAACAAGAAGAAAATGTGGCGGTGAAAGCCGCCGGTCACTCGACTGGGGAGACGAAGAAAGGAATCGGGGGATAGCCGCCGCAATTTTAAATTTTTAATTTTAAATTTTTAATCAATTTTTAATGACTTAATGTTTAAAAAATTAAATAATTAAATCATTATTTAAAAATTAAAAATTAGAAATTAGAAATTAAGCGTAGATCAAGCTTTTTAACACGCTACATCATAAAATAGAAGAATTTAAACCAATTAAGCCAGATCGGAAGAGCACA
>JBGSIU010000010.1:0-34604 GCA_041742375.1 Patescibacteria group bacterium | reverse complement strand
CAATGATCAAACAACAACCGATCAAATACGAAAATACATTCAAAATCAAAAAGGGGAAAACTTAAAATTAACTAAAAACAACGCCAAGCAGCTGAGGATGTTCTAGAAATCCGCCCAGCTCGCTGGGCGGATTATTTAATTTGCCTATTCTACTATAGGTTCCCTTTGTTTGCAACAGACAAATGATATGATAAAAGAAAATTAATTATGTTTGATCGCCTCGTTCGCTACTTGCCAGCCTTGGATTACATTAAAAAACATAAACCCAAGCGCATTTTGGAGGTGGGATCAGGATCAAAAGGCTTGGGAGAATTTTATGGCGGCGAGTTTTGGGGAGCAGATGTGAACTTTCCCGAGCCGGTGGTGCCAAATATGCGACCAGTAAAACTTTCAGAAAACCCTGCCTTGCCGATAGGCAGGTCAGAAAGATCAGAGAGCCAGAAAGTCAGAAAATTGCCTTTTCCCGATGCTTCTTTTGATTTAGTGGTTTCAATAGATACGCTTGAACACGTTCCTTCCCAAATGAGAGGAAAAATGATTACAGAATTAGCTAGAATATGTTTTGGGAAAAATTTTGTAGAGACGCACTATTGTGCGTCTCACGATGAAAAACAAGATGAAGTTGGGAATGTTAATTCAAAACTACGAGAAAACCCGCAAGCAAGACGCGCGGGTCGCGCGTCTCTACAAAAATGTTTAATTGTTGGTTTTCCGTGTGGTAAAGGCGCGGAAAAGTTGTCAAAGAAAATGCTGAAATGGTTGAGTGCTCGAAAATCAAAGACCTCAAAGTGGTTTGAAGAACATGTGAGTTTTGGTTTGCCAAGTGAGAAAATACTAACTAATACTAACCAATACTATCAAATACTAACTAATACTAACAAAAAAAATATCCGTGAGAATCAAATCCTTAATAATGAAAATTTAAAAATCTGTGAATATCTTTTAAAATTTGAAGATTCCCCTCGTTTTTTAAAGCTCGAACGCTTACTGTTCGCTCATTTCCGCCCCCTTGTGGAATTTTTCCTGCGAAGAGTGAATTGGGGCAAATGTTATCGTAAAATTTGGATGGTGAAAACCGGAATCTCTTGACAAATCCTGAAATTAGTATTAATATTGGGAATATGATCCCAAGAATAGTTCAGAACTTGGTGGTTAAGGCGCAAAGGCGATTTCCAGGCAAAGCAATCTTGCTTTTCGGCGCGAGGCAAACAGGAAAAACAACACTTCTTAAAAGTCTAGAGAAGGACTTGAGCGCAAAAGGAGAAAGAATTTTTTATCTAAATTGTGATTTTGCTGAAGATAAAGAGCAAATAGACACAAATTCAATAACCTTGCTTAAAAAACGGCTTGCTGGAGCAAATGCAGTTTTTATTGACGAAGCTCAGCGCCTTCAAAATGCCGGGCTTACATTAAAAATAATTGTTGATAATTTCCCAAATCTTCTATTGGTGGCAACTGGTTCCTCGGCTTTTGAATTGAAAAACAGCCTGAGCGATGCGATGACAGGCAGATATTATGATTTTACGCTTTATCCTTTGGCACTGAGGGAGGTAATCACGCGCGATTTAGAAGCCGGTTATTTGCTTGATGATTTTTTGCGTTTTGGCGCCTATCCCGCAGTTTACCTTAGCCAGAAAACAAAAGATAAAATTATCACTCTAGAAAAAATTATTGAGAGCTATCTTTTTAAAGATGTTTTTGAATTCGGAAAGATACGAAATTCGGAGAAAATTAAAGATTTATGTAAGCTATTGGCCTATCAAATTGGAAATGAGGTTAATGAGAATGAACTTTCAAACACGCTTGGCCTTGATCGTAAAACTATTGGTTCATATTTAAATTTGCTTGAACAAGCTTTTATTATTTTTAGATTGAAGCCGTTTTCTTCAAACCTGCGTCAAGAAATTGGTAGAAAATTTAAAATATATTTTTTGGATTTAGGCATACGTAATGCTTTAATTGGCAATTTTAACGAATTAAAAACAAGACCGGATGTTGGTGCTTTATGGGAAAATTGGTTAGTTATGGAGAGAATGAAAAAACATAGTTTTGCCGAAAAATTGATTGAACCATTTTTTTGGAGAACATATGGAGGCGCTGAAATTGACTATCTTGAAAAATCAAAAATTGATGAAAAAATGTCAGCGTTTGAATTTAAATGGCGAAAGGGAAATTTAAGCCGCGGGGCAAGCCGCTTTCGCGAAATTTATAAAACTGGAGTTAAATTAATAAATAAAGAAAATTTTACCGAATTTGTTTTATAATTCCAAAAAAACTGAATGAAAAGCTTGCCAGCTGAAATTTTTTTCACTAAGGAACAGTTTGAAAAAATAAAAAAGGGTTTTCAACCCCAGGATACCCAAGATAAGTGGCTTATGCGTTTTGAAAACGGGGTTTTGCATTGTGAGCGCAGCTGGACCGGCACTTCGGTTTTTAAAATTAAATTCAGCCCCAAAAATGGAGGATATGCAACACGCGAAATTGAATATAACCCGGAGGCTTTTAAGCCAGGGGAGCCCCTAAGTGATGAGGCGGTAATTAAAAAAGTGAAAGAAGTTCTTGACAAGATAGAGGGTTTAGGATATAACCTAAACTAGAACTGAAAATTACATTTTTTGTAATATTTAGTTCATATTCCATGAAAGACATCTTATTTACTCTCTACCAAAAGCCTCAAACGGTTTTTTCCAGCTCAGAACTTAGTTTGATTTTCCCTGGAATCAGAGAAAATAATTTAAGGCGGCGTCTGTCATATTTTGCCGCCATTAGAAAACTGCGCCGTCTGCGCCACGGCCTCTATGCCAAGATTGATTTTAACCCCCTTGAGGTAGCTGGAAAAATATATTCTCCTTCATATATTAGCCGTGAAACGATTTTAAAAAAACATGGAATGATTTTTCAAGAAAGCGAAACAATTTCTGCGGTTTCATATCTGACGCGGAAAATAGAAATGCCAGAGTTTAATATTAAAATAAGCTACCGTAAATTAAAAGACGAAGTTCTTTGCAACAGGTTTGGTTTGGTAGAGCAAAACGGCTGGTTTGAAGCCGGGGCGGAGCGGGCTTTTCTGGATGCGGTTTTTTTATATAAAAACTATCATTTTGATAATTTGGGAATGTTAGATTGGAACAAGATTAATGAATTAAAAAATATATATAAAAGCCAAGCGCTTGAGAAAAGGATTAAGGAATATTATAAAATTAAAAAAGAAAATGAATAAAGAGCTTCATACCACGATTTTAATTCGGATCTTGAAAAAGATTTACAGCGACCCTGTTTGCCGAAAAAATTTAGGCTTTAAAGACGGGACGGCAATGAAATTATTCTATGAATTGCCGCGTATTTCCGTGGATTTAGATTTTAACCTCCTTGATTCTCAAAATGAAAATCAAGTCTTCAATATTTTGCGCAAACTTCTTCCGGAATTTGGAGAATTAGTTGAATCTAAAATAAAAAGATTCGCTCTGTTTTTTTTAGTGAGATATGAAAAAGGTGAAAGAAACGTGAAAATTGAAATTTCGCGAAGGCCAGTATTTGCTGATTTTGAAGTTAAAAACTATCTTGGCTTTTCAGTTCTTGTGATGAAAAAGGAAGATATGGCAGCTGGGAAACTTTCTGCCCTTTTGACCCGGAAAAAATTTGCCAGCCGCGATTTATTTGATTTATGGTTTATTTTAAAAAATGATTGGCATATTAATGAAAAATTTCTTGCTTCTCAAATTTCACTGTCTTTGCCTGCGGCAATTAATAAAGCTATTGAAAAAGTCGAAAATGTCAAAAGCAGGGAGCTTCTCCAGGGATTGGGCGAGCTTCTTGACGAGAAGCAAAAAAATTGGGTTCGAGACAGCTTAAAAGGAGAACTTCTTTTTGAGCTTAATCTTAGAAAAGCAAAATGAGCTTGACAAAATTTAGGATTAATTATCCAGATTTTTTTATTTTTATATGAGTTGGGATATTTGTATTCAAGACATACCTGATGTTTCAGCGGTTGCTGACATCCCGAAAGGTTTTAAGCCTAAAATTTTAGGAAGAAGAGGAGATCTGATTAAAAAAATCCAAGCTTTCCTGCCTTCCGCGGATTTTAGTGATCCTTCTTGGGGATTGTATGAGGATGGATTAACTAGTATTGAGTTCAATATGGGGAAAAATGAGATTTGTGAATCCATAATGCTTCACGTCAGAGGGGGAAAAGATCCAAACAATCTTGTGGCTCAAATTTTAAAATATTTAGGCTTGAAAGGATTTGACATGCAAGAAGGAGAAATTTTTGGAGTTAAAGACCCAAAAAAATCTTTTTTAAATTGGAAATCTTGGAAAGATTCAACTTTGATTTAAATCTTTAGTTCATAAGATCGCGCAGTGCTTCCTTTTGCCAGAAGATGGATGATGTGAAGATTCTTTATGTATTGACAAGGCGGAAAGCTGTCCTATAATGTGGAGTCATGTCAAAAAGAGAGCAAAATTTATCTTGTAGACGGGAAATTGTTGTAGTGGGAGTGTTATTAGCAGTTATTGCCTGCGGTGCTTGCAATTTCTCAACTCCTCCGCCTCAAGAGCCAATTCCAGTAAGCACGGTGATTCCCACCCCAGAAATTCCTTGGCAGGCTCCAGTGTCATCTTCTCCTGTTGCGCCGACTGCAGAGTCAACCCCTCAGCCGCCCGCTGAGCCGTCTTTTCAAATTCCCCAAGAAGAGTGGCGCTGCGGCCCAGCTTTGGCGGCAGATGAAGATAAAATTGTATTCATAAAGCAACAAATTTTGGAGCAGAGCCAAAACGATCTTCCTGTTAATATTAGTCAGGCGATAACAGATGCAAAAAATCAATGGATATCTGAAGCAAAAAAAAATTTAAATGTGCAAAATTGCACTGAAGAAGGAAGCTCCGGCATTACAAGTTTGATTGGTTTGGAAAGCGAAACCTGCGTTATGCCGACAGAAGAAATTCCTCCGTCTCTTGCGGCGTTGGTTCCCGGAGAAAGCAAAGTGATTGGTTTTGGGAGATCGCCTGTTGCAGATTGTATTGATCATGCAGGGGCTTTAATATATCCCGAAGATAAACGTACCTTCCTGGAAGATAAAGCCAATTTTTTGCCATATTTTTATTATGTTCTTGAAGTTAATGGCCAGGCGGCGATTGCCGTTCAAGTGATGCCGCTTAAAACTTCAGCTGAAAATCCGGCTGATTTTAGATCTTTCCCCCTTTATGCCTTTTTCACTGGAGAGAACATGGATCTTCGTAATCCCAATGGCCGGCCTTCTGTTCTGCTTCGGCCAAGCATAATTGCGAATAAAACAGGAGAAAGGTATTATTTTGATGCCACGCCTAATGATGGTGATGGTTCAATTTCCCAATGGGGCACAGAAGTTTTGTCTTTAGTTAATGAAAAAGGTCAAACAACAAAAATCACATCAGGAGGAAAAATGAACAATCCTCAAGATGGTTGTTATCTTGCCCCAAACACCGTGGAGGGGCATAATCCTCTTTTAACAAATGGGCCGTATTGGGTGATTTATTATGTGGATAAAAATGAATTAACTCACGTTTTCCCAAAGGGCAATAATTCTTCTTTTTTCTTAAGGCAGAGCCCCTCTCCTTTTTGTGTTGCGCCAGGAGCAAATAGGGCGCGGGAGGCGATATGCCTTCTTCATGACCCAGTTTGCCGCTAGCTACGACTTTTCTTACACAAAAATTGAGTATTGACAAAAAGGGAGAAAGGAATATAATAGGCGGCACTGGTTATTTAAGTTTTTAAAATTATTTTTTTCCACTGCCAAAAAAAACAATGGGTAGTTTATCAACTGCCTCTCCACTGCAAAATCCACAAGCAGGAACAAAAGAAGCCCCAAGAGTTCTTCGGGCAAAAAATATCCTTCCAGGCGCGATAGCATTATTAACGATACTAGGGCTTGCTCTTTCAGCTTGTTCTCCATCTACTCCTCAACCTACATTTTTTGAATCAACTCCGGCGTCAATTGCTGCTCCTAATACAAGAGGTCTTGTAGATAATTCCCCAAATCCCGTTCGCGCCCAGGTGATTGAGACGGTCAAGTCAGTTGAAGAAGTTGTTGAATTAAGTAAAAATGATCCTCAGGCAGTAAGTACATATTGTACTTTGCTTTCTTTAAATGCGCTTAAAAATCCAAGCAATGGAGTTCCTGATTCAAATGAAAATTCAGAACCGTGTGTTGCTTGTGCCTATTTTGAAGGAACAAAATTTGCATTCGACGCTTTAAAAAAGATGAAGGAGCAAGGGTTGACAAGTACCCCAGCATATAATGATGCGGCAAGTTATTTGATTGATTCTCTTTATGCAATAGAACAATATCGTGCCTCTCAAAATGGTAGGATTACAGATCCAAACATGGATCAAGAAATACAAAATATCTTTGCATGGGTTGGACAAGATCAAAATATGAATGCAGCGCTAAGCGCAAAGCTTGAAAAAGTTCAGGGCAGAATTGATGACATTTCAATAATGGAAGAGTATACCCATAACATGATGAATGAAGCATTACTGCGCCAAAAGTTTCAACGGCTATATTACAGTAATTTTTCAAGTTGGGATTCAAACCAAAGAGAACAAGCATATAAAGATTGGAAGGAATCTGAACTCTGGAAAATAATGCTTCAATATAAAGATGATTCGCGTGTTGTGCAACAGCTTGCAGGAAGAGAGCCAAGTGAGGAAAATCTCCCTCAGGCAATTTTGAATGCATTTCGTACGAATGCTCTAGCTTACGGTGTGATTGAAAACCCTGATTCTATAACAATGTCTGAGTTGGAAACAATTCTTCTTGTGCAAGATAGAAGTTTGAGTGAAAATGGGTCAGTGTTGAACGGAGGGAAATTAACCATGGTGAAAGAAAAAGTTAGAGAGGCAATTTATTATACCCTGCGCGAAGCTCATAAACAGGGAGCAACTAATCTTGCTGATTTTCTTCCTTGGGAAAATCTCAAGACACTAACGGCTAGTCAACTAGCCGTAGAAATTGACAAGATAAATAAAGACCCTGTTAAAAAACAAAATGTATTGAATTTGTTTGCGGCTTATTTAGATCCAACAATAATCGGCCGTAAGTACACCGGTGACTTTTGGCAATTAAAGGGTTGGGAAGGGGAAGATGCCTTTGTTAATTTTGCGGCCGAGTTAATTGCCAATGTATATGTTGATCGTTTTCGGGAAATGAGAGAGCTAAGAGTAGATAAAATCACTTATGATCTTGGAGTCGGGAGAGATGACGCTGGAAATGAGATTAGGTTAACTCAAGAATTAAACAATGCGATCGATTTTGCCACTTTTGTGGCGATGAACCCCCTATCTTCTTCTGATTTAAATAATTTAACTGCTCGAGGGATGCAAAGATATGAAAGTCAAGGTGGGAGAAATCCTATCAGAAGTACGAACGTGGTTTTAAAAGATGGACGATCGTTTAACTACAGTTTTAAGAAGAATGAGGTTCCCCTTATTTTAGTTGCCACGGCTCCATATGATGGCGGTATTAAAAAAGTAGTAATTGCAAATATATGGACAGCTATATTCACTGCCCAAGATAACGAAATAATTCCAGCAATTTTAACTTTAGATGCAGAAACTGGTAAACAAAAGCTCACTCTGCCTCAGGGGTATGAAAATTATAAAGATAAAGGGATTTTGCCGACAATGCCAATTTTGGGAGTTGAAGCTTATGATGGATTAACTTTAAGGCCGATTGGAGCAGTTGTTAAACATGATTTTTTGAAAAGTCAGGAGGAGGCAGGGTTTCTTGAATTTTTAAACAAGACAATTGTTGATTATATTTCAAAAACAAATATCAATGCAAAAATTGCCCGATTGCTCACCCCTCTTACTGAAAATGAACCGGTACGCGTGGTTGTTTTTGATGACACATACCAACAGGTGACGCCAAATAACTTTATTAATGATCCTGTGGGCAATATCCAAGAACTTACTGCTAATTACATCTATAAAGATCATCCAGAATTAAGCACGATTGAAGTTTTTGGAACGGTGCCGGTTTTGGATAATCGCATATTAAAAATTAACGGACAATCATATCAATTAATCTTAAGAGGAGATAACAAAATATTCGCGGTAGCTTTAGATAACAAATATGTAAGTTTAGAACCATATGATGAATCTGCCGGGACAGATGTGCTTCTGACCGGATTAAATCTTGGATTGCTTGCCGCTCCCAGGCTTGTTGGTATCCCGGCTGAGGCCATAGGCGCGGGACTTTTTCTTACGTTATTTGATGCCCGAACAACAGTAGAATAAAAATATTATGAATGAAGCATTAAAATTAAAGAGGATAGCTGCAACAGTTCTTGTTTTAGCGCCGCTTCTTGCCGCGTGTGCTAGTCCAAACTTGGTGGATCTTTCGCGCAGAGACCCCGGTATTGGAAATAAACATGAACCTGCCAATGTTGTTCCAGAGAACAGCCAGGGAGGATTATCAGCATCTTCTCAAACATGTAATGCTGTAGAACCCCTTGTTTCTCCAGAAGTTTCTGACGAGACTATAAATCAATTTTATGACGCAACAAGTGAAGCAATTGAACTTATTGCAGCGCAGGATCCAAAAGGAGAGCTTGCTAAATTACGTGCAGATCATAAGGACTTAGTGCTTAACATGATGAATAATTTGTCTAGCGCAAACTGGGCATTGATTCAATCATTATTTCCAGCCGAAGTTAACTCAGCTCAAGATGTTTCCAGTTGTTTCCCAGCTCTGGCAAAAAGTGCCATGATTGCAAATAAAGATACGGTTATGAATTTAAGTCTAAACGAAGCCGAATTGCCACGCGGAGGACAGGAGCTTCAAAAACAAGCACAAATATTAGCTTCAGCGACTCTTTTTGAAGCTCAAGCCAATGGTTTAATTTTTCTAAATGAAATTAAATATCAAAAGGAAATTGGTGAAGCTTTGACTTCTGCAAGCATACTTGCACAGATTTCGAAAGCAAATTCAGACTTGTTAATGGTGAAAGGAAATTTGAGCCAAGAAGATTTAACTACTGTTTCAGCTTATCAGGATTTAGCGCTTTCTATTAAAGAAAAAACTGATAATTTAATCCCCGTTTTTTCTCGGATTGACAAGGAAGAACTTTTTGCAGTTGATGAGAATAAAGCAGAGATGGTTTTTAACAATTTTGTCGCGAGATGGCAAAGTCAACCGCCGCATACGATGGAGGAATTTGACAGGTTAATTAATGATCCAATATTTAAAGTCCCTTTTCTGGAACTTTTAACTTCAAAATACGGTTCTGCCGTAGTTGGGGAAGAGATGTTTGAACGAGCAGCTGAACTTATTAAAAAATTGCCAATGCAAGATTATTCCATAGTTTTACCCAATCAGTTTAAAATTCAAAGTATTTATTCTGATGGAAAATATCTAAACGTTACTGGTAATGCTTTCACTGCCCAGTTTAATCCAGCTGATTTTGGAGCAAAAAATCCTGATGAACTTCAATTTGCAAAATATGTTATTTTTAATGTTGCGGATGAAACGGGAAATTCAAAAGACGTGGTTGGAGCCCATATCGTTTACAACGGCCAACAATATATTCAATTTCTTGATTGGTCAGGGGAAGTCACTGGCGGGGTAACTGGCCGGCGCGTTGCCAGTTCAAGAGAAGAAGTTTTTGGATCGAATTTTCCCCGCGTTCTCTCGGTTTCCACCCTCGAAAATGGTAAACTCCAAATTAATTTGCCGGAAAATAATCAAAATTTTAAGTTTACACAATTGCTTTTTAAAAGCAACGAGATAAGTTTTGATGGTGTCCGATCATCTTTACTTGTTCCAAAAGTTTTCCAAATGGTTTTTCTTGGCGAACCAAATTTGGCCACCAAGCTTTTGCGATCTGGGGTGCCAGAGCTTGACGCTGATGATATCAGTTTCCATCAGGTGGTTTCTATTCCAGAAAACACACCTTTAATTTATTACGATCACGGGGAAATTGCTGGGGTTATGAACGATTCCGCGCAGATTGTGCCTATTGACACGCGTGCTTTTAACAATGTGGTTGGGTTATTAGAATATAAAGATACTAAAGGAGAAGAAAAAGGAATAGATATAATTGTTTTAAGGCATATTGGACGGGATAACGAAGTTTGGGTGGGGGTGCCTAAAAATGCAGTTGAGACGATTACAACGAGAGCGAGCGCAGAAGAATTCGGCCAGAACTTTCCTCTTTATAATCTAAGCCTGTTTTTAGATCTTTGGCCGGTTGATGACACCGGTTTATCAGTTTACAGTTTGGGCAAGCCGGTGGAAGGAAACAGAATCCCTCAAACTTTAGGGAGAGCAATAGTTTATGACAAAGACTACGGAGCTCTTGTGAGACCATTTAAATGGCGGGAGATTGCCGGAGGTCCTTTGTTGACGGAATACGATATGTTTGGACAAGGCGTTAATTTTTTCCAGTCGACAGCAGAAGGGAAAAGTCCCATTCCAATGCCGTGGGTGAGTTATCCCAAAACTTGGGGGCCTTATAACTATAAAGTAATTGGTAGTGGTTATGACCTATTAGTTAGCATAAAAATTGATAAAGGAATTCTGAAAGCGCAAATGGCATATTTAGGGTTATGGGGAGGTGCAAAATACGGACCAGGAATAAGAGAAGCTTTAGATTTAGGCGTTGACCCTTGGAGTGATCTTTTGCATCAGGAAATTATGGAAAAAACCTCTCAACAGTTTAATGTTTGGGGATGGGTCACCACAGAGTGATTTTCCTTCGCTTATCTTGAAGACATAACTACTGGAAGAAAGAGAGAGCGAGAAAGAACGGGATTTATTTGAACAGAAGATTCAGTTAACGCTTCTTGAGCAGTTTTTGTGGCTGCAATTCTTGTCGCTTCTAGATTTATTCCTCTTTGCCATTGACATTGATCATCTTCTGATTTTGGCCACCCATGTTCTTGTTGAAAACCTTCATCACTCATAGAAAGGCATTGTGCTAAATGATTATCATTAGGATTAAAATAAGAGCCGGGAGTTTTAACAAGAGGAGTTTGTGATGTTAAATACGCACAAGTGAGCGATGTTATGCAAAGAGCAGATAATAATAAAATTTTATAGCACTTTTTCCTAACCTTTTCTCTTGCTCATAGTTCATAGATTAAATTATATCAAACCCTGTCAAGAAAAACAATCACATTTCTTATGTATTGACAAAATCTTTTAAAGAAAAAAATGGCCATAACCAAAAGGTAGAATTTGTGCAAACTGCACTTTGCACAAAAGGCACTATTTGTGTACAGTCATTTATCAAGGAAAAACTGATTTGCCAGAAAATTTGGTTAGCAACATTGAACTTAATAAAATTAGCCTCTGATTTTTCCTTGACAACCTCAAAAAAAGGAGTAAAATAGCCCATAATATGAAAAACTCTGAAGCTCCTCGTGAAGCGCCTACTGCAAGAAACAGACTTGTTTGGGGTTTGGTTATTGGAGTTATTGGGGGAGGTATTCTTCTTGGCGCTGGTGCTGAAGCTGCCAGCTCCATCTCTGCGGTTCCTGAAATTAGCCAGTTGGCAGAAATTTCAAGTCAATTTTTAACAGGGATTAAAAGCAATTTGTGTATATGTTGTCCTTTAGTAATTGCAGGAGCTGTACTCGGAATAGCCTTTGCTTCGCGTCCACACGCTTAAATTATTTTAGATTTTTTCCCCATTTCCTTTTCCCCCCACGGCGATGCCAGAGCATCTGATTTCCTTCTTGACAAAGAAAGAAAAAAATGCTATTCTTAAAATGCACACAAATATGTGTGCAAAAGGAGAATTGATATGGATGAGTTTTCTCTAATCGATTGGCAAAAAAAACTAAAAATTTCACCAGTTGAAATTGTTCGGGAAGAGTTGGAAATTTTGATTTTAAATCAAATTTCAAGAAGCAGTTTCAGCAAGAAAATCGTTTTCAAAGGAGGCACGGCTTTAAGGCTGTGTCATGGCTCTCCGCGTTTTTCCCAAGATTTGGATTTCACCGCGCTTTCTCAGATTAAAAAAAATGAACTGCAAGACGTGCTTAATCAGGTGGTTTCCGCCGCGCCGGAAATTCACGTGAAGGAAGTTATTAATAAAAGATTCACTTTATTTTCCCTATTAACCATTTCCTCATCTTTATTAAAACAAAATTTCTCTATTAAAATTGAAATCACGAAAAAAAAGCATAAGTTTGAAAAAAATGATTATTCACTTTTGATTGCCCGTTCGGCTCTTTCGCCCTTAACGCCTTTGCTTTATGTTTATTCTTTAAAAAGAATATTGGAGGAAAAACTTATTGCCATTAAAACAAGAGAAGCGCCGCGAGATTATTTTGATATTTGGTTTATCAGCCAGAAACTCAATGAAAAAATTAAGATTCCCAAGCCAAAAATTCTTCCAAGTCGATTTAAAGGGGAGATAAGCCAGCTTTTGCCTGACAATCTTAAAAATTGGCCAAGAGATTTTATGAAATCATATGAATGATATTAGTTTAATTAAACAGATTTCTTCTTTAAACAAAAAAATATTTACAATTTCTGACTTAGAAAAAATTCTTTTAGTGAAGTCAAGCGGTTTACGGACAGTGATTTCCCGTTTAACAAAAAAAGGGGTTTTGATTCAAGCGGCGCGCGGGATTTATTCTGTTTTTGGAATTCAAGTTTCCCCTGAGGAAGCTGCAATTCAAATTTATCCCTTTTCATATTTATCTTTAAAAACTGTTTTAAGCAGAGTTGGCTGGATTAACCAAATTCCCAGAACTCTTCAATTTGTCACAAGTCAGAAAACTCATCAGGCGACAATTTTTGGTATTTCTGCGGTTTTTCATCAAATTAAACGGGAACTTTTTTTTGGATATGAAATTAAAAATGGAATTGCCATCGCATATCCTGAAAAAGCCTTGCTTGATCTTCTTTATTTCACATCTCGCGGCCGCGAGAACATCTCTTTTGCCGAATTGTCTTTGACGGATTTTAATTTCTCCCGTTGGAAAAAATTTAAGAGACAATTTCCTCTTGATATAAAAAATCTAACTATCCAAGTTGAAAAGGTTTTGAGTTATAATAGCAATTATGTTTAGCAAACAAACTTTAAAGAACGGCCTCACGCTTTTAACAAGCCCAATGCCCACGGATTCTGTCGCTGTCATGGTGATGGTGAAAGCAGGAAGCCGCTATGAAACCCGCCAAATAAACGGCCTGAGCCATTTTTTGGAGCACATGGCGTTTAAAGGCACGAAAAAAAGGCCTTCAGCTTTTCACATTTCCCGGGAAATTGATGCCATAGGCGGCGAATTTAATGCCTTCACCTCAAAAGACCACACCGCATTTTTTGTTAAAGCGGCTTCAAACCACCTGGAATTAATTTTAGACATTTTGTCTGACATGATTTCCAATTCTCTTTTTAAGAGCGAAGAAATTGAAAGGGAAAAGGGCGTGATTATTGAAGAAATTAATATGTATGAAGACACGCCCATGCGCAAAGTGGGGGAGGAGTTTGAAAATTTGATGTTTGGGGACTCTCCTATGGGTTGGGATATTGCCGGAAAAGCAGAAAACATTCGCGTGATGAAAAGGGAAGATTTTATAAGTTATGTAAATTCGCTTTATAAAACGGGGAACATGGTGGTGGCGATTGCAGGTGGAATACCACCTGCAATAAATCAAAAATTAAAAAGCAAAAATCAAAATTACAGTTCAAAAATAAAAAATATTTCTGTAGAGACGCACCATGGTGCGTCTCGCGATGGTAAAGGAGAAAAAGATTGGTTGATTCAGAAAGTCAATGAATATTTTGGTAATCTCGAAGATAAGAAAACCCAAAGTTTTGAGAAGTTTACCCAAATTCAGTCTTCCCCCCGTCTTCGCGTTCACTTCAAGAAAACCGAGCAGGCGCATTTGGTTTTAGGTTTTCCCGGGATTCCAATTAATGATCCGCGCCGCTACGCGCTAAGCGTCCTCACAACGATTTTGGGCGGCGGCATGTCCAGCCGGCTTTTTATTCAGGTTCGCGAACGCCGGGGCTTGGCCTACTATGTCCATGCATCAGCTGATTATTATGCCGATTGCGGTGCCTTCTCAGTTTCCGCCGGAGTGGATTTAAACCGCATCGATGAAGCGATAAAAACAATTCAGAATGAATTGTTTTTATGCAAAGTTCAAAGTTCAAGAGGTCACAAAGTTCAAGAGGTCGAGTTAAAGAAAGCAAAAGAATACCTTAAGGGGCACTTGATTTTGGGTTTAGAGGATTCTCAAGCTGTGGCCGGATTTTATGCCTCGCAATTTTTGCTTGAAAAGAAAGTTGAAACGCCAAGCGAAGTCATGAAAATGATTGACAAAGTGACGCTTGAAGACGTGCAAAAAATTGCCGAAACAATTTTTGACCCTAAAAAAATCAACCTCGCCGTCATCGGGCCGTTTAAAGATCCTTCAAGATTTGAGAAGTTGATTAACTAAGTTTGCGATTCTTGCTATTTCTTGATAAATTATTGCGTCAAGATGCCCCGGAAGTTGAAATTCAAAAATAGAATTAATTCTTTTCCTTAAATCTTCAGGCAATTTTTCTCTGACAGAAACAGGAAGCCGCAGCGCTTCTTCGATTAAAGGCACGCTATTTGGTTCAAGTTCAAGAGAGTGGGTAATTGTTTCAAACGGAATGCCAAGTTCCAAGCCCACTTGCAATTTTGATTTTGGCGTTAAAACATATTCCCAAAAACGGGGATCTTCTTTGACTTCTTTAATTGATCTTAGTGCCACTTCACGGGCGAAAAAAGCCATCATATTTTCAACAGGTAAGACATCAATTAATGATTCTGAAATTGGCAAAGATCCGACCCGGTCAGCTTGGGGAAGAGAATTGGTGATTGCGAATTTGGGAACGACGCCAAGGTTAACTGCACTCATAATATTCTCAAGATATTTTCCGCACAAAACGCCGTGTGAAATGCAGGGAATAACCCGAGAGACTTTCAGCGACTTGGCAGTTTTTAAAATTGAACCGAAGCTGGCGCCCGAATCATCAAATAAAAATACGTTTTCAATTCCTTCTAGGTTGCCGCAAAGAATATCTTGCTCTCCAACCTCGCTGTGGCCGGATCTTTTTTTCCCAAGAGCCACCACTCTAATATCCCAACCGGTTCGCTCTTTGATAATTTTAGCAAGATGCATATTTTTTTGGGCTGCGCCAAGATCAAGCGGCACAAAAGCAGTTGTTTTATAATTATTTTTATTAATTAAAGCTTCGCCATCTTCAGGTTTTTTTAAAAGCCAATCGGCAAAAAGAGGTGCGGCTGTTAAACAAAGAGTTTCCATGCCGGCAAAATGTCTTAAAGCCTTTTCGCTGTGAGGGTCAAGGAAAATTGATTCGGTGACGCCGGCTGCTTTTATTGTTGCGGCAAAAGTTTCAGCAGTCACTGATTCACGGGCAGTGTAGCCGTCAGGGCAATAAGAGCGAAGATAAAGCGGAGAATTGTCATCTTGGCGAAGTTCAGCATATGGAAAAACAGCCAGAAAACGATTTGTGAAAGTTTCTTCGCCATATTCGGCGCGGGCGGCTTTTTGTGTACGCGCTAGCCATTTCTTCGATAGCCCATTTTGAATTGGGGAGCGGCGGAGCAAACCAAACAGGCGCAATAATGCACTTTGCGCGGCAATTGTCCTTGCGAAACATTCCGGCATAAAACTCTGATTGATCAGTGTGGAGGGTTGACCAGCCAAAAGGAATTTTTTCTCCATCTTTGTCAAAACGAATTAAATCAAATAAGTTGTCATATAGTTTGTTGTAGTATCTTGAGAAAAAAGTGTGATACGCAACGGAGACATTCTCGTCTGGTGAGACAATTTGTGTTTCGAATGGGAGAGGGGATAATTTTTCTGCCACTGGCATAATTTATGCGGGCAGCAAAATTATTTTTAGTATATCACAATATTTGCTTTTTTAAAATTTTGGGTAGCAGTGAAGTCATTTGGAATTGCAACGCAAGACATTTTTGCATTTTTTGCCGCCAAAACCCCTGCTTCTGCATCTTCAAAGACCAAACATTCTTTTGATGAAACCTTAAAAAATCTTTTTACTTTAAAATAAATTTCCGGATTAGGTTTTGATTTTTTAATATCTTCGCCGCAGACAATATAATCAAAATGTTTTAAAATGTTTAACCCATGTTTGCCAAGCACAAGTTCGTAGCCTTTTTTATTAGTGGACGTGGCAATGGCTATTTTTTTGTTAGTTTTAGCTTTAATATATTGAATCAGGTTTAAAATTTCCGGACAAGCGATTTTTTTGACACGCGAAGCAATTAACTTTTTATAATATTTGTGCTGAGCAAGAATGAGTTTTTTTATTTGTTCATCTGTTTTAATTATTTTCTTGTCTGCCAAAATTTTTTTAAAATTATTAAGTTCGGTATAGCCGACACATTGGTTAATCCAATATTCTCGAGTGAGCTTAATCTTAAATTTTTTTAATACCTCGTTAAACGCTTGGAGCTTGAATTTTTCATCGTCAATAATAAGTCCATTTAAATCAAAAATAATCACCCTTTTTCTGGAAAAAAGTTTTTTAAATTGAAGGTTTTGAAAGTACATGATTTTTCATTATAAACCCCTTTTCTTGCAAAAGCTTAAAAACATTAGTAGAATTATAGTAAACGCAAAACAAATAATAAACTTAGACAATTTTGTTTTAAAAAATATTTCTTTGCCATGCATATTTTTCCTGCCCGTTATTTTCTTAGATTTTTTGTCCGTCCATTCATCATTTTTCTCTTTTTGGTCATTCTTAATTCCGGATTTAAAATTATAGATTCTTCAGCCCTCGCTTTCTCCGACACCACCTTCTTCATCCACCAAGACCACCTGGGAAGCGTGATTGCCGTCTCAGACGAAGGGGGAAACCTAGTCCAACAATCCAAATTTCAACCCTATGGTTCCTTAGCAATGGAACAATTGAATAATGGAGCAATCGGGGAAACGGTTGTGACAGAAAGATCCTACACAGGCCAGGTGCATGACTCAACAACCAGCTTACAGTATTACAACGCCCGCTACTATGACTCCGCCATTTCCAGATTTATCTCAGCTGACTCTGTCCAAGGGGGAAACCGTTTTGCATATGTGAATGGGAATCCTGTGATGAGGAATGACCCAAGTGGAAATAGTATTGCCGAGATAAATGACGAAGAAGAAGCCTTGGCTACTAACATTTTTGTAAAAGCGTATAATCCAGAAGACAAAAAAGCAGTTGCTCTTGCTCAATCACTGAATCCAGTCGGAAAAGAAGTGATTGAAAAATATGGAAAATATTTACCAGAAGGTGTTCAATTTCAAATAGTTCTTGTTTATCCAGGATCAAAATTATATAGCGAAATGAGTGCGCTTGGTTGGGGAGGAGCAGCGCCTGCAGCTCATGAAAATTTGGCTAAAAGCCTTCCGTCTGTTGCTGAATACGCAGATAAATGTGGAAATACTTGTTTTTTCCTGCAAAGTACAAGTAGTACAAGTCCAAGGCTTGCCAGTCATGAACTTACTCATGTGGCAGGAGCGCTTGCTAATCCGTATACACCTGAACAAGAGATAAGTATGGAAGAGTATTACAATACTTTTACTGGTTGGCTTGAGGGAACAGCAGAAAGAAGCGTTGCTCAAAATGATGTTGGCCGTGGTCGTTATGTCAACGCGAGAAGTTCGTACACAAAGGTGCGCGAATACATCAAAGAAACTGCTGCCACGATAGAAGGCGATAGTTTTCAAAATACGTTAAGCGTTCGTAGGCAAATGAGGGAAGATTTTACAAAGGCGGAATTGGGAGATATTGATTCATATCGTCGAATTCAAGCAATTATTGGCGAGGAAGAATGGAACAAGATGTTTAAATGGAAATAATTTTCCCCTTGACAACCACTGCTTGTATTTGGTAAAATACATTCACCATGATGCACAGATTTATCGAAAATCAGATACTTAAAGACCTGAAACCAGGGGTGGTGATTGAGCTTTTTGGAGCTCGGCAGACTGGAAAAACAGTTCTCATGAACACAATTAAGAAAAAACTTAAAGCAAAAAAAGTGTTGATGGTTCATGGGGAAACCCAAAAAGTGAAAGAGGCAATGTCCAGTCATGATATTGATATCCTCCGGGCATTTATTACAGATGCAGATTATTTATTTATTGACGAAGCTCAAAAAATTCCTGACATCGGCGAAAATTTAAAATTATTAATTGATCTTTGCCCAAAACTGTCGATTTTTGTGACTGGTTCATCCAGTTTTGATTTGCAAAACAAAACCGGCGAGCCATTGGTTGGTCGTAGTCTGGATTATCATCTCTTTCCCATTTCCCAGCTTGAATTTAAAAAACAAGAAGATTATCTTGCCACTAAGGGGAATTTGGAAAGCCGGTTGATTTTTGGTTCATATCCGCAAATCATTAAGCAAAAAACTGTGGCTGACAAAATTCGACGCCTAAATAAAATGCGTGACGGTTACCTCTTAAAAGATATTCTTGAACTTGATAATGTGAAAAATTCAATATTTGTCATTAACCTGCTTCGTCTTCTTGCTTTTCAAATCGGCAATGACATTTCATACACTGAACTTGCCCAAGGGCTAAATTCCCATCCAAAAACCGTGATGCGCTATCTTGACCTTTTAGAAAAAACATTTGTTCTTTTTTCTCTGCCTGGATTTTCCAGAAATTTAAGAAAGGAATATACAAAAACTCCCCGTTATTTTTTTTGGGACACGGGGATTCGCAACGCCGTGATTTCAAATTTTAATTCTCTTAATCTGCGTGATGATGTGGGCAAACTTTGGGAAAATTACTGTATAAGCGAACGGATTAAAAAAACCCACTACCTGCGGATTTCCTGCAATAAATTTTTCTGGCGGACTTATGATCTAAAAGAAATTGATTATGTTGAGGAAAGGGAAGGAAGGCTGTTTGGATCTGAAATGAAATGGCGTGAAAAAAAAGTTAAGCCGCCAAAAGATTTTCTTTCTGCGTATCCGGGTTCAGAATATAAAATTATAAACAGTGAAAACTATCTGGATTTCATTGCCTGATAATGGTCTTGTATTTTTTATAAAAATATTTTAAAGTTAATTTGAAATGAATCCTGTCCGAAAATTTTGGAAGCAGTTTTTAATTATTACGCTTCTTTTTGTTGGCGTGGTTTTTGCTTCTCTTATGGTGCGAGAGAGAATGTCTTTTCGCTCCAAAGCTTCAGCGCCGGATGTGCCTCCCCAAAATGCGGCGGTCACTGATGTCTCTTCGCGCAGTTTTGTTGTTTCGTGGTTCACTTCTATTCCCACCACGGGAAAAATATATTTTGGAACAGATAAAAATCAAATTTCGCACGTGGCGGGAGAAGAAAAAGAAATGATGAGCACAGCGCACCGCGTAGAAATTATTGGTTTAACTCCGGAAACTGATTATTATTTTCTCATTTGCTCCGGCGATGATTGCGCCGCGCATAAACTCTATGCTCTTCCTCTTGGAAAGACAGATTTAAATGCCACAAGCTCAGCTAATGTCCAGCAGGGGACAAATCTTGCCATAAATGCAAGGACAACTAAAGAAATTAAATTGGGAGATAACGTTTTGCCGGCTTTTGGCAAAGTTGCTTTTAAAGATAAACCGAGAGAAGCTAATTTATATTTTGTTCTGAAAAAAGGAACCGAACTCTCAGCTCCTTTTTCGGCATTCATAATTCTTGATGAAAACGGCGAGGGCGGTTTTTCCGTGGAGCTTTCTAATGCTAAAAGAGCTGATCTAACAGACAATTTTGCCATTAATGAAGAGCAGGATGAATTAAAAATCATGGCGGTTTGGATTTCAGGAGGTGTTGTGAAAACCGCAGAAACGGTGTTTCCGGTTTCACAAAGCATGGGAATTGCAGAAAAAATAATATTTGAGGAAAAAGCCACGTTTTAACTTATAAAATCATGAAAAATAAAATAATAATATTCACGTTTATTTCCATTATTTTTGCAGCCACTGCCAAACCCGCGGTTGGTTTTTCTCCTTTTGGTTTAATTAATGACCGCATCAAGAGGGCTAAGACATTCACAACTTCTCCGAAATCAATTCCGGAAAAAATTGTTGACAAAATTATCACTTTTCCCGGAGATGTTGTCTCCGGCGTCAAAAATATTCTTCCCAAAAGCAAACCTTCTTCGCTTGAAGTTCAAAATGAAAAAGTCTATTTTGAAATGAAAAAGCAAAAAGCCACGCCTCTTTATAAATATGCCGGCGATCCTGATTTAGAAGAAAGCAATGTTCAAGGGGCGGCAATTAAAAAAGGTGAAGTTCTTCAGGCTGTGAACACTTCCTATATTCAATATCTTCCTATTCCTGGAAAAGCAAATTTTGCGTCCAATGAATTTAATGGAGGAGCCTCAATTAATTATCCAATCAAATTGCCGCCAGGCCCCGGGGGATATGGGCCAAAGGTAAGCGTTAATTATTCTTCTTCGGCAGTGGATGAATTGATGCATGGTGTGGACACGACAAGAATGCATTTTTTTGCCCGTCAAAGCGGGCCGCTTGGTTTGGGATGGTCAATAAACGGCGGGGAAGGATCGATCTCAATTGATACTCATGGAAAAGAAAATCCCTGCTACTGGACTTATAAAATTATTTTTCCAGGCGGAAGCGGAGAGATGTTTAAGGTTGATGGCAACGGGAATAAAATTCAAAAATGCGTTTGGTCAAAAGAAAACGGCGAATGGGACTACCGCATCCGGGATGAGTGGACAAATTCAACCGCCTGGCGTACTAATCCCGAAATGTTTTTAAAAATTGAAAAAGGTTTAGCCAGCGTTTTTTTCCCAGGGAATTCTGATTTTCCATTGCCTGAGGAAGCTGATATTTGGAAAGTGACGGCAGGAGACGGCTCAGTGTATGTTTTTGGCAGCGGCAAAGTGAGCGAAGGCCATTATTATGCTTATAATTATCATCCATGGATGGATCCTTCAGAAATAATCCATTGCGACAGGACAATCACTTCCTGGAGGCTGTATTTTTCAAAAAATATTTTTAATCAAAAAATAAAAAACACTTATGCGCCGTCTGCCGCAAAAAGTATTCCTCATTGCGGTTCCTATGCCAGCGCGGTTAATCTTTCAAAAATTGAATACGGAGAAAACAAAGTGGAATTTTTATACGATAAGGTGCGCCAAGATAAAGATATTATTAAAGAATATGAAGGAACCTATTACGGCGAAAATGATCAAACGTTAATCACAAAACGAGTCTTATCCGCAGTTAAAGTTTACGCAGGTTCAAATTTAGCCAGGACATACCATTTTGACTATTTTGACGGTTGGACTGCCGCTGAAGCAACCGGAGATTTGGGCTGTACCGGTGCGGAAAAAATTGGTGCTGGCCAATGGGGATCAGGCAAATTCCAGTATAAAGGCTATTACACGCTAAATGACAATTTAAAATCCTATCACCTTATTCTTAAAAAAATCCGAGAAGAAGTGAGTCTCGGCGTTTTTCTTCCTGAAACGAATTTTGAATATCAAAATATTGGTTACGATGCAAAATTTTTCAGAGAATGCCTTTATCCCGAAACCAAAACAGTTAGCTCTCAAAATAATAATGAAAATTTAAACAGCATATATTTAAAAAAAGCCAAAAATGGATTTGGAGGAGAAACTGAATATATTTTTGACCAAAAAAGAATTTCAGACAACGTTTTTAGGCCGGACGGCATTCTTAAAACTGATAATGAATATCAAAACTTTAACTGTATAAATTATTGCGCTGATAGCAGCGGAAGGTGTAAGGCGTCTTCTTGCGCCAGCGGGCAGTTTAAACGGGAATATGTGAAAGGCGGAGTTTTTGGGACGAGCACCGGGTTAAAGCGAGCCAGGCTCCGAAAAATAATTGTTCAAGACGGAATTGGGGGGAGAACAGAATCGCTTCTTGATTATGGGGGAGAAGTGCCAAAAACAGTATATTCTTTAGTGCTAAATGAAAATAATAATTCCTCAAAACCGATTCATGATTCTGATTTTGCCGGATATAAATCAGTGACGGCATATGCCGGCAAAAAAGATAACCCAGCTTCTATTAATCCCTCAAATTCAAACACTTGGGTTTCAAAAACAAAAAACACTTATCACGATCTTTTGACATCAGCTAATTGTGCTAAAAAAGATCCGCGTTCCGGCAGCCCGTTTTTAACCCAGAGATTTGATGAAAATGGAGTGGTTGCTGAATCTTGGCAATACCTTCGTTTTAAAAATGGGCCGGATGAAAATGGCGCGGGAAGCGATGTTTATGACGCCTGGCCGGATGCAAATGGCGAATCGTGTACCGCAGTTCCTGATTTTTCCTTGGTTTTGCCGCTTCAATCAAAGCAGATCACAGCTAAAAACGGCCAAAGCGCAAGCCTTGCCGCCTCTTGTAAAGCCAACCCGGCGGGATCTTTTTGCCAAAAAATCACCTCAGAAAAAAAATATTATCAATGGAAATTTTCCGATAATAATAATTCAAGCGCAGGCCGTTTTGCCGCCAACCGCAAAAATGAGTCATTTATCGGCAGTAAAAAAACGGCAAGCTCGCAAACCGAATATTTGAGCAAAACTGACGGGGGTTATTACATGTTAAATAAACCAATTGAAGCTTGGATTAATGACCCAGATAAGACAAACAGCCCAAAATATAATTGGCAGAAAATGTTTTACGATAATTTAAACGGCGCGCTTTCAACAAACAAAAATTTGGTGACAAAAACTCTGTCGTTGCGTGCTGATGGAAGCGAAGCGGGCAAACAAGAAATTGCTCTTGCTTATGATGCAAGCGGCAATATTATTGAAAGCCAGTCAGGATATGATCGGTTTGGCAATACAGTGTGGGCGATTGATGCCATGAATAAATCAAAAACGGAAACCGCGTTTGACGCCTCTTTTCACGCATATCCCATAAGCGTGAAAGTGTCAGCGATTGATAACTCCGTGCCATCTCAGATAACGACCACCACATATGACTACAAGCTTGGCGTGCCTTTAACCGTGACTGATGCTAATAACATCACAACAAGAAGCGAATATGATTCCCTCGGCCGCTTAATAAAAATTTTCAAAAGCGGCGATACTCTGCCATCAGCTGAATTTGTTTATTATTTTAATGAAGCGGGAACGTATGGCGTGCCGCTTGCGGTGCGCGCCAAAATCAGAACGAAAAAGAATAATAATGCCGATATCCTTGAAACATTTGATTTATATAACGGTTTAGGAGATAAAATTCAGTCGCAATCTTTTGTTTCCGGAAAAGTGATCACGTCATATGCAGATATTGATGCAGGAAGCTACGGCAAAAACGGGGTTAAATCTTTTGCCACAGACACTTTTGTTTCACCAGATCCTTTTGGAAAGCTGAGTAAAGGCTCATCAAGCGTGCAAAAGAGTTATCAAGAAGCTAATTTAAGCGGCACTCATTCTTTTACCACGGATATTGTGGGAAACACTGCCCACAATTTTGCTAATCCTGAAACATTAAAATCGGTTGCTTTTAATCCGGATTTAACTTTTTCCATTTCTTCTTCTGATCCGATTAATTTAATTCAAACAGTTTCAGTTTGTAAAACAAAAGCAAATTCAGTTGACGAAAATGTTGCGTGTTCTTCGGCTATTACTTCAAAAACCATTTCAAATTTTTTAGGAAATACTTTAAAAACTTTTCAAGTTGCAGGCGGCCAGGAAATTCTTTTAACTGAAAATGAATATGACTCGCTTGGCCGGATCACTTATTCTAAAGACGCGGATTTGGGGAGAAGCTGGATTTTGGAGCGCGATTTAAACGGCAATGTTTTGAAAACAAAGAATGAAAAAAACACCGAATTTAAGACTGAATTTGACGCTCTAAACCGCGTGAAGAAGAAATTAGTGAGCAATGTGATCCGCGCGGAATATTTTTATGACGCGGGAATTGATGGAAAAAACTGCGGTCTCTCTCCGCTTGGGAAACTCTGCGCAAAGCAAGAATATGGCAACAACCCATCTCAACCAACTCAGACAACTTTAATTAAAAAATATTATCAATATGATATCTTCGGCCGTTTAACAGAAGAAAGATTGCAATATGGCGCCGCAAGCGGCGTTTTGCGCGACAAATTTGGACAAGATGAATTTGTCACTTCATTTGCCTATGATCATGCTGACAGAGTGATTTCCACGAGTTATCCGACGATAAGCGGCATTCCGGCCGAAACCGTGAGCCAAACTTATGACGGGCCGTATTTAAGGCATGTTTCAGGAAGCGGCAATAAAATCTATATTTCCAGCATGGAATATGATGATTTTGGAAAATTGACTTTAAGAAAGCTTGGCAATGGGTTTGATGAACAATATTCGTATAACAACGCGACTGATAAGCGGCTAAATAATATGACCCTTGCCAAGGGAAGCAGTAAAGCTGTTGATCTAACTTATTCATATAATCTTCAAACCGGAAATATTGTAAAAATTACTGATGGCGTTGCAAATTCGCCAATTCCCCGCACTGTTGAATATGAATATGATAATCTATCGCGTTTAATTAAAGCCGGTCCATCAGCCTCTTCTTGGGATTCATTTTATACATATGACGATCAAAACAGTTTGATGCAAAAAACTGAAAATGGCCAAACTATTGATTTCACGCCAAATTATAATTTGGCCGCGCCGGCCTATCACGGCCTTGCAAAAATAAAGATAGGAGGAGTTGAACAAAGTGTTTCTCATGATGCTTTGGGAAGGATGACAAACTACACTGTCCCCGGAAAGTATAAAATTGAAATTGACTCGGCAGTCGGTTTTGATTCAAACTCAGGCAAGCCTCAAAGGATTGCATACACTAATTTAGTGGTTTCTCCCACGCCAACTGCGTTCCCCACGCTAGCGCCGACATCGACTCCAACGCCCCCTCCGTCCGTAATCGTGATTCCAAATGACGGGAGCGGTCAGAGTTGCCAAACAAAATGCAGTGAAATTTCGCGCACTTGTGCAAGCATCGGAATGAATTCAGCTGCAAATGACGGGACGGCTATGATGTATTTTACGCAAGGAGGATGCAAAACTTCTTATGGACTAACTTGTTCTTCCCCGATGGCGAAGATGATTTTTAATTGCGGCGGCTCACGCATGGCAAATTGGACAAATTGCCGGTGTGCTTTGTCTGTCCCAACAGTTTCTCCTTCCCCAACGCCAGTTATTAATTGCGGCGCAAACCAAACATATCGTGTTATCTCTCCCTGCGCGGTTGAGAGCAACCGCCGGAATTATAATTTATCAAATTTGACAAACCCGACAGGGAATTATATTGTTAAGGCTTCTTTTAACGGACGTAAAAAAACAACAAGTGATGGTTGGTTTTTATATTATAAAGGCGCCGCCTGCAGCAGCGCTAATAGCTCAACTGGCATTGGCCTTCATCCGGCAAGCACTAATTTTGAATATCTTGAGGCCGGAAATATCAGGACTGCCGCCGGTCAATTTGTGCGCATTGGAGCTTATTCTAATGTTGAATTTGGCATGGATAGCAATTTATATCTGTGCTTGGGGGCAATACCAAGCCAGATGCCAACTGAGACCCCAACTCCAACATCAATTTTAACTTTAACCCCAACTCCAGATCCAGCTGCGCCAAATTGGTATCGCGTGGTGCCGCCGACCCAAAACACCGGTAAAACTTGCAGTGACATTTGCAATTCAAAAGGTGCAAATTGGAGCTGTACTGCGTCTTGTCCGGCTGGCACATTTTCAAATAAGGCGCTTAAAGGTTCAGGCGGCAACGATTCACGCTGTTCTTATGCAATTCCTCAAAATTTTACTTGGGCGGATTGCTGTTGTAAATATATTACTCCAACTTTAACTCCAATATCAACGTCTACCCCCGCGCCGACAAAAGCATTAACATCAACGCCTATGCCCACTTTGCCTCCATCTGCCGCGCTGAATCTTAAAGCAGGGTGGAATTTAAACTTAAATCTTCCTTTTTCATCATCGGCAAAGGCAATTTTAGAAGAAGGAGTGAAAAATCCAAAGTTTAATTGTGCCCCTGCAGGAAAACTTTATTTAACGCTTGTCCGCGATAATGTGCGGAAAACTTTTGTTGACGGCTATACTTCCCAAGATTTTTCCGTGTCAGAAAAAGATTCTTTTGCGATTTTTATGGAAAATGGGAATGAATGCTTAGTGCAAATTATGCAAAAGGTTTTAGGAACTTCACCAACTGCCACGCGAGAAATATATTTTTATGATGGGGAAGGGGATCGCATTATGAAAGCGCTTGCGGATTCATCATGGAACATTATTCCCAACACTGAAGTTTTATATATTAACCAACTGCTTGAAAAAGATAATGCGCAAAATATTGTCCGCAAAAATTATTATGCAGACGGAAAGCTTGTGGCAGTTCGAATTTTTGATTTTAACCCCTCTCCAACGCCGACCCCGACTCTTGCTTTAACTGCTACGCCGACAATTTCGCCATAATTAATGTTTAAATTTTTTCATCACTTTTCTCAAATTTTTTTACCATTTTTTCCTTTCTCTTTTTTCTGCGTGCTATTTGCTTTGTTCTCCATGCTTCTCCCTTCCCCAGCCTATGCTTTCTCCGACTCCACCTTCTTCATCCACCAAGACCACCTGGGAAGCGTGATTGCCGTCTCTGATGAGCAGGGAAACATAGTCCAACAATCCAAATATCAACCCTATGGTTCCTTAGCAATGGAACAATTGAATAATGGAGCAATCGGGGAAACGGTTGTGACAGAAAGATCCTACACAGGCCAGGTGCATGACTCAACAACCACTCTTTCGTATTACAACGCCCGCTACTATGATTCTGCAATTTCAAGATTTATCTCAGCTGACTCTGTCCAAGGGGGAAATCGTTTTGCATATGTAAGCGGTAACCCCATCATGGCGAGTGACCCCACAGGAAATTTGCAATCCACTGATCCTGAAATCTCTGATATTCCCCATTCCCAAAGGCAATATAACCTGATGAACTATTGGGATAGCCAACCAAGTTATGCAATGCCTCCAATAATGGATGCTGAGACAGCAGGAATAGTGTCTGGTGGTTCTTGTGCTTTTGGTTTCACTCCCGGATGTTATGCTCTTGGTGGTCTTATGATGGGAGCAGTTTCTGATCAAGTTATTTATGGTAATTACACGAGTCCTCTAAATCAAGCGGCTAATGTTGGGGCATCTACATATATGGTAGGAAGTTTGCTTAATGCGGGAGGACAAGCGGTGTCATCTAGTTTTGATTGGTTGAAAAATAAATTAGGAAAAAGAGATGATGCCTTAACTATAATTTTAGAACAACATCGAAAAGAAGGAATAACTCCAAAAATAGTGAAAAACATAATTGATGATAGTTCTCCGATTCCGGGTCATCCGATAAGCAAAGGCGCAATATTGGGTTATGCAGATCCGTATGCTAAAGAATATTTATTAGTAAAAATTGGACAACCATATGATGTCGTGCACGCAGCTCATGAAGCAGCACATGTTCGTTTAGGTCCAAAAATAGAAAATTCGATTGTATTTAAATTAATGGTTGAAGGGTATGGGTATGATGATGCTTATATGTTTGCAGTTGCACAATTAGAATATAGAGCTGAAATAATAGGTTTTCGAGAATTGCAGATGACACAGGGAGTAACGCAGGATAGCATATCTTATGCGTTAAAAAGACTACTTGTATCTGAAAGAAATCTTGGAAAAGTGTCAAACGGGTTATCACGATGATTTTTTCGCATTAATTAATTTAAAGATTAACCTCTAATATGTTTTCTAAATTTTTAACAAAGCGAAATAAACTTTCTTAGTTGTCAACTTGTCACAGTTCAGTTCTCTCCCATAGTCTTGTCATCGCGAGCCCTGAGCGCAAGTCGAAGGGCGCGGCAATCATTTAAACAATTCAGGAAGATTGTTTCAGCTTCGCAATGACAAATACCACAATATTTGACGAAGACCTCCCCCTCTGTCTTGCATTTCTGCCGCATTAGTGCGTATAATAAAATAAACAATTAATTGACAATTTCTAAAATTTGAACCCAAATTTCTGGATTTAGAAATTTGAGGCTTCTGAAATTAGAAATTAATTTTTGTGGAGCAGTCTGTTGTTCTTGTGAAGCCAGATGGCATTCAGCGCGGGCTGGTGGGCCAAATCATGTCGCGGTTTGAGCGCAAAGGATTAAAACTTTTTGGGCTTAAAATGGTCTCCCTTTCTGATCCGATTTTAGACAAATGGTATGCCCATCATAAAGATAAGCCATTTTTTGCCGATTTAAAAAGTTTCATGAAATCGTCTCCTGTCGTGGCCATGCTTTGGGAAGGTGTGGAGTGCGTGGATGCTGTCCGCAAAATTGTCGGCATTACAAAAAGCCGCGCGGCTGAGGCCGGTTCAATCCGCGGGGATTATGGCATGTCTCAGCAATATAATTTAATTCACGCCTCAGACAGTGTGGAAAATGCCAAGCGTGAGCGCGATTTAATTTTCTCGCAAAATGAAATTTTTAAATATGACAAAAGTGAGTATCTTTATGTGTATAGCGAGGAGGAGAGGGGATTATAAATTTCTAAACCTCAAATTTCTAATTTCTAAACAAAGCTAAAAATAATCAAATGAAATTTGATCTAGAAGATCGAACAGCAATCTTTGGAGAAAAAATTATTGAACTTGTTAGAAAACATAAAGGTGATTTTTGGGCTCGTGCAATTTTTGATCAAATTTTAAGATCGGGAACAAGTATCGGTGCTAATTATTGTGAGGCAAATGAGGCAAGTTCAAAGAAAGATTTTTTAAATAAAATTGCCATTTCTAAAAAAGAAACTAATGAAACAAAATATTGGCTAAGAATGATTTCTAAATCATTTCCTGAAGAAAAAAACAGTTGTCGAGAGCTTTGGAAAGAAGCTCATGAGTTAATATTGATTTTATCTAAGATTTTAATTAATGCAAAAAAATAACTTGTTTGTGATTTATTAGTTTTTAAGTTTATTTAGAAATTTGAGGTTTTGAAGTTTAGATGTTTAAGAAATTCTTTTATCTCTTGTTATTTTTTGTGGTGTTTTTTTCCGCTCCTTCCCCGTCCTTGGCGCAGTCTTTTCCAAATTGCGCCGCAGGTTGCAGTGCCTCATGCACGGCAAATAATCTAGATAATTATCCAGTTCATCACGCGGACATTAACCTTGAAGTGCCAAGCTATCAATCAAAAACCGGCGGGACAACAGGTTTAATTAAAACCATTCATGGTCCAAGCGAGCTTGATCCAAAAGCCCCGCAATTAAACACGCTTCTTGCTGGAAATCCGCGCCCGGCAGTGAGGGCTCTTTATGATATTTGTGAATGGGTTTGGGAAGGGGATGGTCATATAGGTCACCGCGAAAACAGCCCAGCTGGTATTAAAAATTTGGCAGACTATGCGTCAATGATTGCCCTGGAAGCTCAGCCTGGCCAAGCAGTTTTAGTTCCTCAATCAGGTTATGACATTGGAGGGGGCCGCCAAGCGATTGTGCTTTATGCCACGCAAAGCAGCGTGGTGATTAAATATGGAGTGGAAGATTCAGTTGCCCGCGGCTATGCAATTCAGATCTCAAACATTAATGTGGATGGTGAGGTTTTGGCTCAATATAATGCTTTGCGATCAGCAGGGGCCGGACAGCTTCCGTCTCTTTGCGCCGGTTCTAAATTGGGAGATGCAAATGGAGAAGTTTTAATCACCATGCGTGACACCGGCGGCTACATGGATCCGCGCTGGGAAGAAGACTGGTGGCCGAACCAAAACGCAGGGCAAGTCAACACTTTCTGCGAAATTCGTCCGATTAAAGTTGAAGAGGAAGAAGAAGCACGCGGCTCCCGCGTTGGACAAGATGGGCCGCTTTACGGCCGGGATCCATATGACCGGATGGGAATCGGGACGACTCCCTCGCCAAATCGTTTCACAAAATCTCCTTATTGCCCCGCCTTGGGAATTAACCAAAAAAATCCCGGAGGGGGGACAGAACCAAACGAAGGAGAATTTAAATATTGCACATTAAATTCAAGCCGTAGACCAGACGGGGGTGTATTTTATTCCTGTCCAGACTATTCTCCAAACCGTCCTTATCCCGGGGACACTTGTTTTGATTTTGAGGATATTAAAAAAGAAAACATCACGGTTTTTTCTCAACCTTTAATTCAAAAAGAAACAAAAATCACCTATAATCTTTGCGGTAAAGATCCTGCCTCTGGTGATTTTTCCTGCGTGGACCGCGTCCATACAGTGAAGGCATGGGTGAAAACAAATGTTGATTATGAACATGCATTTGTTGATTATTTGGGCACAAATAATGAATACACAAGCTCTCCAAACTATATTATGAGTTTAAAAAATGACATTGTGCGAAGCAATTTATATTTAACAGATTTTTTACGTGGATTTTTTATCGTGCCAGGAGATGCCGACCGTTCCCGGGAAATGTTTGATTATTTAGCGGCGCAAAAAGCTTTAAAAGAAGTAAGTGAAAAATATGTGAATGACCCGACAAATCCGGCTTTAATCCAAGCAGTTCGTGATTATGACACGGCCATTTCCAAAATTCCCCATTTTAAAGAAAGATTGCAACTCACAAGCGGAGTGTTAAACAAAATTTGGCCGGAAGCATATAAAAATGGGAAATTTGATTCTAATAAAATTTTAATTCAGCGCTGGCTTTATGCAAATTTATCACATCTTGAAGACAATGAGCGCCCAAAAGATGAAGTCGGCAAAACGCCAGTTGGAGATTATGTCATCGCCTACACTTGCTCCAACACGGGAAAACCTTTAAACGAAGAAGATTTTCCCGATTCGCTTGAGCGAAGGAACGCGTCTGATCCGGAAACAAATGAGGACTGCGCGGAGATTTCGCCTCTCAGAATTTCAGATTTTATCTGCGGCAATTATAATCCGGAAAATCCCGATGATCCTCTGAAAATTTGGAATGATCCTTCAATTGTTAAAAATTTAAAAGCGAGTGAAATTTGCCGCGGCAAAGAAAATTGGGGCTATCCCGGAGGAGAAAGCATTTTTTGGATTTATTGGGGAAATTATTTCCCTTTAACCACACATGAAGATACGCCAGTTCGCGTGACAATCCGCTGTCCAAGCTATGGTCATCCGAATGTTTCCAGTGTTAAAGAAGATGGTGGGGCTGATTACACGGAAAAAGAGCTACGGGAAAATAATATTGATGTATATGCCAAACCCTTAGGGAAAGATGACATCGGTCAGAAATATGAAATTATTCATCGGTTTTATGTGTATGTTGGCCATTTGGCCGAAGCTCGAGAAAGCGCGTATTTTGCTCAGACTTTGCTTCCGTCGGCAGTGCAAATGGAAAAAGACGGATCATTGCCGCAAATTTCGCCTATGCCTTCGCCTTTGGTTTTAAATTCAGATGTTGCAAGTGGAAATGTCCAGGCGGCGGGGGTAGAAACTGGTGATTTGGTGGCCGAAGATGCCAAATGGCGCTATACGCCAAATGATGAAAAATGGAAAATTGACAGCGTGGCGGCAAAGAAAATTGAACTTGATAAAGCTCCAAGCTGGAGCGGGGTTGGGGATCCGCCAAAGCGCACGGAAAAGATTTCAGGCCTAGATTGCGAAGTTAAGGTGGAAATGCCTTTTATTCGTGATGTGGCAGAGCTTACTATTGGAAGGCAAGCCGGATTTATGCGGGCGTTTATGCCCAAAGCCGTGGCTGACCAAATTGATGAACAAGCAGAAAAAGCGGATAATCGCGGCGCCAACGTGGCAAACGCCGACTATTCCGGCATGGGCTTTGAGCTTCTTGAGCCGTATAAAGATGGTGGAACGGTCGAAGAAACTGTTTTAAAACCAGGAAAATTTTATGTTCCTTGGGTTGCCCAAATGCAATCCTATCAAAAATATTTGGCTTTTAGTTTAAATCCCAAAAGCGCCCAAACTCTGGCCGGAGCTGTGATTGGAGAGGGACCCCCTGATTTTGAAGTGCCGCAAGGCGAAGCAAATGTGGAATGGCAAAAATGCATGACTCAAAATATTGATTTTAAAAATACTGGATTTTCTGATGATGATTTGCGAGTCAAATTTAATTTATTTAATATGAATGCAAAGAATTTATATGGCGACAATTGGCTCAAAAAACCAGAAGGCCAAAATCTTTGGATAGAGTTGGGGTCAACTGCAAAAAGCGGGGGAGTAAATCCGATTTTGGCTCTTGCCTATTGGGGTGAAGAAACTCATTTTACAAGAAAAGATATTAATCCGGATCCACGTATGGGTTTAGGTTGTGGAAAGCCGCCTTCTGCTCCAAGTTGTATCACGGATTATGGAGATGACACGGCAGCGTCTTTAAAAGAATTTACCGAGGAATTTCAATGCTTTGCCGCCAAAAATCCAGTCACCTGCAACAATGCCTGCTTAAATCAGGCAGATACTTGGAGTTTTATTGGTTGTTATCAATCTGGCGCTGGTAATAATCCTTCAAACACTCATGTTGGCAATCTCGTGAAAATGTATTACAGTATTACTCGCGAAACCGTCCCCGACTGCAGTCAATTTTTAAAATAGGCTCTTCTGCTATCATGATCTAGATCATCGTAGCAAGTAGCCTAAGAATTTTATAATTTTATAAAATAAATTAAAAATATGACAATGGTGTCAAAATATCATCCATCGCCGCGCGTTGAAGAGAAAATTGAGGAATTATTTTCGCAAGCGCTTGCGCGGCTTAAAAAGAAGGAAGAAGTTGACGAATTTATCAGCGAATTTTTCACGCCGACTGAAAAAATCATGTTTTCCAAACGGCTTGCCATTGCCGTTCTTTTGGCAAAGGAATATGATTTTCGCAAAATTGGCCGCACTCTGAAAGTTGGCGCGAACACGGTTGAGAGGGTGAATTTTTGGATGAAACACGCCGGGCGGCATTTTAAAAAGCTGGTCAAAGAAATAATTGATAAGGAGAAAGATGAGGAGACAATCCACAATTTTTGGTATGCAATCGAGTCTTCAACAATTGGTTTATCCCGTGGCAATTGGGGTGAACGCAGAAAGAATATCGAAAAAAGCCATGATAATTTTATGGAAAAACATATTGTTTAACATTGCTTAATTTAATTATTAATTAAAATTAATTAAAATTCAAGCGTGTCTGCTACGATGATCTAGATCATGATAGCAGATAGCCAAAAATTTTTAGTCAAAGCGGCAAATGAGAGAGGCGGCAAAGACAACATCACAGTCGTGGTGGTGAAAGGGTAGTATAATCTTTTCATGAAAAAACTTTCTGAACTGACCAATTTTGAACTTTTGACTAGTCTTTCGCGGGGGGCAAAAATCATCCAATTTCAATATTGCTTTTCTTTCATTTTTCTCACTCTCACCCGCCAATCGCCGCTTTTTCTTAAAAATCCAAAAGAAGGCGTTGGAGCGCTTGGCCTTAAATATGCCATAATTTCTCTGCTTTTTGGCCCATGGAGTATTCCTTGGGGGCCGCTTCGGGCGTTGCAATCTTTAATTATTGATCTTCGCGGCGGGCGCGACATGACTTCTTCGGTTGTTGCCCTGATGAAGCTTAATTTAAAAAAATCACCAAAGGAAGGAGGTGAAATACAAATTGACAGCTAATCTTAAATCTAGTACACGAAAAATTTTATTCAAAGACTATACTAGCTTTGTTTTTTTCATGATTTCTCTTTTTGGAATTTTCACCGGCCCAATCGTTCTTTTAATTTGGCTAATTTGCATCCCGCTTCTTTTAAAGCGTATTGGCCTTATAAAAGGAACTTTTAAAAACGGCGAAGTTGTTAAAGGCGCGATTATTGAAAACAGGTTTTGGCGCGGAAGGTGGACTGTCCATTATGCTTTTAAGTTAAACGATAAAGTTCACCAAACCAGAAACTATATAATCGCTTTTAAATTGCCATTTAAAAAAGGAGAGCCGGCAGACATTGTGGTTGATCCTAAAAAACCCAAAGTGGCGTTTTTGAAGGAAATATATCAATAGGGATTTGTGTATAACTTTGTCGGAGTGGAGAGATTTGAACTCTCGACCTCCGAGTCCCGAACTCGGCGCGCTGCCAACTGCGCTACACTCCGTAAAATCAAATTGGCAAGGCGTTGGCAGGCGGGCGAACCGCGCGCTCTACCAACTGGGCTACACCCCGGTTCCTTCTTTTCATTCTATCATGATTTAGGTTATAATTTTATAATATGCCAAACTTAATTCACGATCCTCAAGAGGATGATCCAGCCTTAAAAAAAATAATTGACCAGGCGGAAAGGGAGTCTGAGGAAATTTTGGCAAAACAAAAAGTGGTTAAAACCCGCGGATATTGCCATAAGCTTTGGCCTGAGATGAAGAGGATTTTAAAAGAAAAACATGTGGATTGGAAATCTCCGGCGGATTTAAATCCGGAAATTCTTTTTGACTAAAGCGGAAGGTGTGGTCTTTAGCCCAAATGCGTCAGTTGTAATGAAGATTTAAAATATTCTAAATGAAGAGCGGGAGGAAGGCGAAGCGGCAATTCCTTTGGGTTTCAAAATAATTAATATTAAAGCAAGCATGATAATTAAAGAGCTTATTAGAGCCGATGGCAATCCTTCGCCTGCTTTAGAAG
>JBGSIU010000009.1:0-5687 GCA_041742375.1 Patescibacteria group bacterium | reverse complement strand
ACGATAAAAGAGTGTTGGCCTCTTTTTGAGAATTTGGGCAGTAATCATATACCTTTTATCGTATCAAAAACGTTTGGCGTTTTCAAAATTCTATCAAGTTGTTAAAGAGCAATTTGCTTATTTTGCAATATGTCTAATAATGAATTAAAAAAAATAATTAAGTTATAATAGTTTTTATGCCTTTTTTGGATTTTGTCTACGTTTTTCGTTTCTGGGCAGTTTATTTTATTCTTGGGATTATCGCTTTTCCCTTAACATCCAAAATTTTCTCGCGCTTTCTTGACCGCGGCTATATTTTCTCCAAAACTCTTGGACTTTTACTCGTGTCTTTTTTCATGTGGTACGCGGCCTCATTTAAAATCCTGCCGTTTAATCTTAACTCGTTATTAATCATAACTTCCCTCATCGCCCTTATCTCCCTGATTTCCCAGATTAATCTTTTCTCCGATCGTGAGACGCGCGAGTTGCGCGCGTCTCTACAAAAAAAAACAAAAGGTGGTTTCTTAGCAATTGAGCAATTGAACAATCGAACAATCGCTCTCATCGTCTTTGAAGAACTCCTCTTTTTCGCTTGCCTGCTTTTATGGAGCTATATCCGCGGTTTTCAGCCCATTATTGAGGGCTTGGAAAAATACATGGATTTTGGTTTTATCAATGCAATTTTGCGCTCGCCGTATATGCCGCCTCATGATATGTGGCTCTCCGGCCACACAATTAATTATTATTATTTTGGCCATTTTCAGGCCGCCGTAATGACTCGTCTTTCCCAAATCCCACCGGAAGTTATTTATAATTTAATGATTGCCGTGATTTTTGCTTTTTGTTTTGTCTCCTCTTTTTCCATCGGTCTAAATCTTTTTTATCATCTTAAACGCTCCCTTACCCCCCTCAAATCCCCTAATTCCCCTATCTCCCTAGTTTCTCTTCTCTTCCCCGCTCTTCTCACCGCCTACCTTGTCGCTAACGCCGCCAACCTCCAGCCTGTCTATCATCTATTAACAAAAGGTTCTTCCTCTTACTGGTATCCAGATGCCACCCGTTTTATTGTGAAAAAATTTGGAGGAGCGGACGAGACGATTCATGAATTTCCTCACTATTCTTTTGTTGTCGCAGATTTACACGGCCATGTGTCTGATATCCCCACAGTTTTAGCGCTTATTGCGTTTATTTTTATTTTGTTTTTAAAGATAAACGCAAAGCGTCATCCTGAGGCTGAACTTGCCGAAACCGAAGGATCCCGCCAAAAAAAATCCGCGCCGTGGGCTCGATTTCCATTTTCTGTTTTTGATTCTTTACTCTTAGGATTTTTACTTTCAGTGTCATATATGACCAATGCCATGGACGGACCGGTGTATTTTGGCCTGGCGGGACTAACGGTTTTTGGGGGATTAATTGTGGGGGCGCGGTTTTCGCGCCCATTGGGCGGCTCGCCTCGCGTCGAAGCGGGCGAAACGCCGCCCCTACAAATAATCATTGTACAAACCTTTCTTTTTTTCCTTTTCACCGGTTTGGCATTTATCATCTGTTCTTTTCCTTTTTTAAAATCTTTTAAAAACTTTACCGGTGGAGTTACTCCGGTTGATTTTCGCTCTCCCCTTTGGATGCTTAACGTTTTATGGGGATTTCAATTTTTCATGGGAGCAAGTTTTGTGATTTTTATTTTTGGCCGGCAGATTTTCAGGCGCGAAAATGTTGCCCGCGCCGTGGCCAACTTCTTTGGCGTAAAAATTAAAATTATCAAATCCCGACTTCCGCTATCTCCCTCATTACATTTATTCCCCTCTGATATTTTTATTCTTTTTCTTCTCTTTCTTTCCTTTCTCTTAATTATTTTTCCCGAATTTTTTTATATTAAAGATATTTATATCCATGAATACCAGCGCGCCAACACCATGTTTAAAATGACTTATCAATCATTTATCATGCTCTACATTTGCGCAGGATATATTTTCTTTCGGATATTGCATTATGTTAAAAATAATCCGGCTGTTCAGTCAATGTTTCCAACCGTGGTTTTTCTGCTTTTATCCATAGCCGGACTTGTTTCTGTTGGAATTTATCCTTATTTTGCGACTAAATCTTATTACGGCTTAACAAAATATCAAGGCCTTGACGGCCTTAAATATCTCCAAGCGCTTTACCCGGACGATTATAAATTAATAACAAGTTTAAACTCTTCTAGTCCTCCTATTCCTTCTAATCCTCCTTTCACCCTGCTTGAAGCTGTCGGTGACTCTTACACTAAGTATGCCCGCATCTCCGCCAATACCGGCATTTCCACCGCTTTGGGTTGGCCGGTTCACGAATGGTTGTGGCGAAACGGCTATGACATTCCGGGGCGCCGCACGGCAGATGTCCAAAAAATTTATGAAAGCGCGGATCTAAACGAAACCATAAAGCTACTAAAAACCTACAAAGTTGACTATGTTTGGATCGGACAACTGGAAAAAGAAAAGTACAAAAATCTAGATGAGAAGAAATTTAAAAAAGTCGGAAAAATATTTTTAAAATTTGGGAATTCTATTTTGTACAAGATTAACTAGTCAATAAATAATCCCTTTTAATTTCCTTTGTATCTCTTCCCAGTTTCCGCTTCGCGGCTCAAGCACCCAGGCGCCGTATTTTTCAACTGGCGGATTAACTAAAAGGCCGGGTCTACCTTCTTCTTCATTCCCTTCATCAAGTACAAACGTGTCATATTTAGCAGTTTTAAGATGAAAAAATAATTTAATAAAATCCGGGTATTCATCTTCCTTAATGTCAGTTTGAATGTAGTCTTCATAAATTTTTAATAAATTCACGAGCTTTGTTGCCGAAAATAAGGTTTGGCTGGAAAAAAATTTATTTTTTAAAGAAAGGATAATTTTTTGCTGGCGGGCAGATCTGGCAAAATCTGTTCCTTCTTGCGCTTCCGCGTGGCGAGAGCGGCTATATTTCAAAGCTTCCTCGCCATTCATTTTCACCAGTCCTTCTTTGAAAGATAAGGTTTCGTAGCGGCAGGGAAACATTTCCTCAGTCAACATAGAAGAGGACATAGTCGAAATATCAATGCCGCAGGTATCATTTTCATGGCCCGCTCGGGGATATTTTGGATCCACAAAATCGCGGTCAATGTAAAGCTCCACTCCTCCTAAAAGATCAACTGCTTTTGCAAATCCCGTAAAATCCGCCCTCACAACATAATCCACGTTCACGTTTAAAATTTCGCGGACGGCGTCTTTTGCCATAATCAGCCCGGCTCCTTTTCTTTTTTCCTCGCCGACAGAATACGCCGCGTTAATTTTTTTTTCAAGCGATGGAAGCCAAATGTCGCGCGGAATCGGCGTCATGATAACAAAATTTTTTTGCCAGTTAGCTGAAATAATAAACATCGTGTCGGTTAAATTTGGCCCGTCATGGCCGCGGCCTCCAATTCCAAGAAGCAAAACATTGGTCGTCCCTTTTGTATTTTTAAGATTAATCGTGTCGCGGTCAATAAAAATTGAGTAAAAAAATGCCGGGCCTTTAAAAATGCGCTTTCCGAAATAAAATCCTAAACTGCCAACAAAAATTAAAAGCCAAATCAAGGCAATAGCTACAATTCCAAGAATTATAATGCGAATTAGGGGAATAAATTTAAAAGTCCGGCGCTTAAAAATGTTTATTTTTTGCCACAATGACATAAACCTTATTTTACTATAAAATAGAAGCAATATTTCCTTTAATTATCATATATTCATTTATTCATTGGTTAGTATTAGTTAGTATTTGATAGTATTGGATAGTATTAGTTAGTATTTTGTCTGATTTTCTTTCTTCCCTCACTCCCACCCAACTTGCCGCCGTTAAATATATTGACGGCCCGTCTCTCATTTTGGCTGGCGCCGGATCGGGCAAAACTCGTGTCTTAACGAGTAAAATCATTTATTTAATTAAAGAGAGGCAAATTGATCCTTATAATATTTTGGCGATTACCTTTACCAACAAAGCCGCAAGCGAGATGAAGGAACGAATTGCCGGCGCCAATTTAAAAAATGCTCCTTGGATTATGACATTTCACAGCTTTTGCGCGCGAATTTTACGAATTGAGGGGGAGCATATCGGCTTAAAAAATAACTTTGTGATTTATGACGAAGATGATTCAATAAGTGCGATAAAACGTGTAGTTAAACAAATTGGGCAGCAAATCTCTTTCAAACCTCAAAGCATGCTTCATGCCATTTCCGAAGCGAAAAACGAAAATATCAGCGAGTTTGATTATCCGGGGCTCGCTAAAGGTTTTTTTCAGGAAACCGTGGCACAGGTTTATCTGCTTTACCAAAAAATGTTAAGGGAAAATAACGCAGTTGATTTTGATGACCTTTTAATGCTTGCAAATAAATTATTCGCCACTCGCGAAGAGGTTGCCAAAAAATATCAAAACCGATTTTTATATGTTTTGATTGACGAATATCAAGACACTAACACTTCCCAATATGTTCTTTCTAAAATGCTCGTTAAAATTCACCAAAATTTAACAATTGTCGGAGACGCATCTCAAAGCATTTATTCCTGGCGCGGAGCAGATTATCACAATTTAATGAATTTTAAAAAAGATTTTCCTGAAGCTAAAATTTTTAGCTTGGAAGAAAATTTTCGCTCCACCCAACAAATTCTTAACGCCGCCAATTTCATTATTCGCGAAAACAAAACTCACCCCATTTTAAATTTATACACCAAAAAAACAGGCGGGGAAAAAATCCAGATATTTGCCTGCGAAGATGAAAAAGAAGAGGCAGAGTCAATTTTGCTTCTCTCCTCAAAACGGATTAATCTTAACGAAAAAATCGCCATTCTTTATCGAACCAATGCCCAATCGCGGATTTTTGAAGAAGTTTTGTTAAAAAGCGGCATACCATATCTGCTGTTTGGCGGCGTGAAATTTTACGAAAGGCGCGAAATCAAAGATTTAATTTCATATTTAAGATTAATTGATAATCCAAAAGATGGAATTGCCAGGGCGCGCATTGAAAAAATTGGGAAAAGACGAGCTGACCGTTTTGTTTCTTTTCAACAAACCCTCACTTCCCCAACTCCCCCTACCTCCCAAATTCTTCAAGGCATTCTTTCCGCCACCGATTATCTTTCTCTCTTTAATCCCAAAGATGAAGATGATATGATGCGCCTTGAAAACATTAAGGAGTTGCAAACTGTCGCCCGCGAATTTCCCAATTTAACGGAATTTTTAGAAAACATCGCCCTTCTTGAAAGCACCAGAGGCAACAAAAAAAATTTAATACCTGATCAATCAATCCCTCCGCTCTCTCCGATTAACCCCCTTGTTCTCATGACCCTCCACTCAGCCAAAGGCCTTGAATTTGACACTGTTTTTATGGTCGGCATGGAAGAAGGTCTTTTTCCGCACGCCAGATCACTGATGGATAAATACCAACTGGAAGAAGAAAGGCGCTTGTGCTATGTTGGCATCACCCGCGCAAAACGAAAACTATATTTAACCTATGCCAAATCGCGGACATATCTTGGGAGTTATTCTATGAATGAAAGATCGAGATTTTTGGAAACAATTTTAGTCTAAACTAATCGAAAAATGATGCTGAAATTAGGTTTCTAAAAACAGCAAAAAAGTCAAAAATTACAGTTGTTAGTTTGTTAAAAATTTAGAACATTTTTAAGTTTAAATTGATAAGATTGTTTTGTTTTTCTCTCAT
>JBGSIU010000008.1:0-23666 GCA_041742375.1 Patescibacteria group bacterium | reverse complement strand
CATTGCCGGTGCCAAACCGCAAAGCGATTGAATGGACTATTTTGCTTGGGCTTGCCTTAAATTGCAAAATTAATTTAAGTTCGCGATTTGACAGGAAGAATTATTTTTATCCAGATTTACCAAAAGGATACCAGATAAGCCAGTATGAAAAACCGTTTTGTCATAACGGATGGTTAAAAATTCCAAATTCCAAAGTACAAATCCCAAATAAATCCGAAGTACAAAATACGAAATACGAAAATATTATCCACATCAACCGCGTACACCTTGAGGAGGATACCGCCAAATTATCCCATGCCACGACCTCAGACGGCGATGTTTCCCTCATTGATTTTAACCGCTCCGGCGTGCCGCTCGTTGAAATTGTCACCGAGCCTGATTTTCACAACACAGAAAGTGTTAAGGAATATTTAAAAACTATCCAAAGGATTGTACGATACCTTGGAATTTCCGATGCCGACATGGAACGCGGCACAATGCGCTGCGAGCCAAGCATTTCTCTGTCGCCTGATCCAAAAAAACTGGCAAATTACCGCGTTGAGATTAAAAATATTAATTCGTTTAAATTTGCCGAGCGGGCAATTTTATTCGAAATTCAGCGGCAGACGGAAATGCTTGAACGCGGCGTAACACCGGAGCAGGAAACGCGCGGATGGGATGAAAATAAAAACATCACGGTGCTGCAGCGCTCCAAAGAAAATGCCGAAGATTACCGTTATTTTCCAGAACCAGACATTCCGCCATTTTTCTTCAAAGAAGAATTCGTAGAAAACTTGCGAAAACAGTTGCCTGAGTTGCCGGCGGAAAAACGCGCGCGGTATGTCAGCGAATTTGGACTGAATGAATATGAGGCGGGAATATTGACAGATGATGTAAAAGCGGCAAAAAAATTTGAAGAAATACTAACCAATACTATCAAATACTATCCAATACTAACTAATACTAACAAAAAAATACAAAAAGAAGTCGCAAAATTAATAATAAATAAAAAAATTGATATTAATTCAAAAACCGCGGCTGAAGATATTTTTAAATTGCTGCAGCCGGTGCAATCGACAGTTTCTGATGAAGAAATTGAAAATGTGATTAAAAAAATTTTGGCGAAAAATGAAAAAGCAGTTTCCGATTATAAATCCGGCAAGACACAGGTGCTTGGCTTTTTAACAGGACTTTTAATGCGCGAATTAAAGGGAAAATGTGATGTTGTAGAGGTGCAAAAAATGATTTTGAAAATGCTGTTATAAAAGCTATGAAGGTTGAAATTGATCAATCTGGGAAAATTGAACAAACGAATAAAAACACTATTATCGCTTTATCCAATGATAAAAATGATAGCATAATTATTAATGCAAAAACAAAGAGGCAACTGCAAGAGGTTTTTAGGCGACACGGGCAGATTAGAAATTACATCATTTTCACATTTTCAGCCTGTTTAACAATTCTTATCGAAAGAAATTCAAAATACGGAAAAATATATATTGATAAAGAATATTACGGACGAGAAAATTTAATAGAAATACTTATTAAATCGATGTTTTCAGGAAGGAATCGAACTCCAGATTTAGAATTTTGCTTAATTGGAAAATCGGCAAATGCTCACGGAGTTGCATATCATGTTGCAGTTGGAGAGAAAATGCCAAATAAAATAATCAGTTTTGAAGAAATAATAAGGATAATAAAAAAGACCGAGGTCGGCAAGCGACTGAAGAACGCTTAAGCCAGGACTGGTTACCTGTGGGTCGGCGTCCACATCGGTCAATTCTTAATATATCACAAAATAGAATTTTGTCAAGTTAAAATTGAGCTAAATATATGAAAATATATGTTGTTGGGACAGGAGGGGTTGGAGGGTATTTTGGCGGTCTTATGGCAAAAGGTGGACTTGACGTCACATTTGTGGCAAGAGGAGATGATAACTTCAGACAAATACAAAATAACGGACTTCTCGTAAAAAATACCGATAAAGACTTTTTAGTAAAACCCGCAAAAGTAATTCGTTTAATTTCAGAAATTGAAAAACCAAATTTAATCTTAATAACAGTTAAAACGTACGATACAAAAATAACTGCTCAGGAATTATTAAAAGTTGTTAATAAAAACACGGTTATTATTACATTTCAGAATGGAATAAATAATGACGAAATAATTAAAAAAGAGGTAAAATTAGACAATGTTTTTCCCGGCGTTGCCTATGTGATTTCTTCAAAAACTAAGCCAGGAGTGATTGAACAAATTGGAGGTTTGCAAAAATTAATAGTTGGAGATAAAAAAAAAGAGATAAACTTTGTTTTAAGGAATATTGTTAACACAGTTAAAAAATCAGGCATCGACATCACATTATCAGATGATATAACACGCGATTTGTGGCAAAAATATTTATTTATTATTCCATTTGCCGGAATGACAGCTATTTGTCGAAGCGCAATAGGAAAAGTTTTAGAAGATCCTTTTGCAAAATCAATTTATGAAAAATGTTTAAGAGAAGCTTTAATGATTGCAAAACTTAAAAAAATAAATTTGCCAAACAATATTTTTGAAGACGTGATGGCAAAATCGGAAAAAACAGCTCCAAATTCAAAATCTTCACTGCTAGTTGACATAGAAAATAACCGAAAAACTGAAATCGAAACATTGCATGGTACACTTGTTAAATATGCAAAAGAATTAGATGTAGAAATTCCAATTAACGAATTAATTTACACATCAATTAAAATGTCAAACATATGATGAAAGAAATACAAGAAGAAATTAAACACTTTTTAATTGCTAGTTTTGGAATAATAGTCCTTGGCTTATCAATTACATTACTGTCTTGGCAGTACACTTTAATTAGCAGTGGTTTACCTGGATATGGTTTGATAATCAATTATTTAACAAAATTCCCATTGGGAACATTGCTTATAATTGCAAATTCGACAATTCTATTTTTTTCATTTGTCATTGCAGGAAAAACTTCAGGAATTCGTGGTGTATATGGATATATTTTTTTATCTTTAGTTATTGATTATTCGAAGAAGATATTTTTATTAAAACAAATAATCTTACACTCTTTTGCTATAAGCGCATTATTAATTTCCTTTCAAGGATTTATCGCTCCTATTGCAATATCAGTTGTGATATTAAATAAATATAGCTTTGGTTCATATAGTTCGCTTTTGCCTATTTTTGATAAAATTCATCCTGTTTCACCACCAAAATTATTTTTATTCCTTGATGCTATTCTCGTTTTTATAACATTTTTTCTTTTTGGTTTTAATAAAGCATTTTTGCTTGCGATAAATGCACTAGTTTTTTTTGTTGTATTTAAATATTCGCTTAAGTATCTTTCAACATGCAGATTGGAAAAAAGTAAACTAGATCCTAGATCCCCGCCTGCGCGGGGATGACAGAAGGGGAGATTTTATGTCAAATTTTGTCCATCTCCACGTCCACTCCGAACACTCACTGCTTGATGGTCTTTCAAAATTAAAAGACCTTCTCGCCAAATGCGAAGAATTCAAAATGCCGGCCATGGCACTGACTGACCATGGAGCAATGTATGGTATTCACAAATTTTACCAACTTTTTAAAAATTCGGGAGTGAAACCAATTATTGGCTGTGAAGTTTATATGGCTAAAAGGTCACGGTTTGATAAGGAAGGAATTAAGGACAAAGACCCCTCTCATCTCGTGCTTCTTGCCAAAAACTACGAGGGATATTTGAATTTAATGAAAATGGTCTCTCTTGCAAATGTCGAAGGCTTTTATTACAAAGCGCGCGTTGACATTGAGCTTCTAAAGAAATACCACAAGGGTTTAATTGCGTCAACTGCTTGTCTGGGCGGTGAAATACCCGGGCTGATTATGAGAGATAAACTTGAGGAGGCGAAAAATAAAATAATGGAACTTTCGGATATTTTTGGAAGTGAGAATTTTTATCTTGAAATTCAACATCACCCGGCTTTAAAAGAACAAGACGGCGTTAACCGCCAAATGATTAAATTTTCCCGCGAGCTTGGGCTGCCGCTTATCGCGACCAACGACAGCCATTATACAAACCGCGAAGATGCCGAAGCTCAGGAAATTTTGCTTTGCGTTCAAACTCAAAAAACCATTTTAGACACAAATCGGCCTCTTTCTATGATTGGAAGCCCTGATTTTTATTTCAAATCGCCGGACGAAATGGAGAAAAACTTTAGAGAGGTGCCGGAAGCTCTTAAAAACACACTCAAAATCGCCGAAATGATTAATATTAAGATTCCCGAGAGGAAATTTATTCTGCCGTATTTCCCGCTTCCGGAAAAAGAAAATGCTGACCAGTATTTAAGAAATCTTTGCATATCGCGGATGAAAAACAGGTTTTCCAAAGTCACGGACGAAATCCAAACTCGCCTAGACTATGAGCTTGACGTTATCGCTAAAAAAGGGTATTCAACGTATTTTTTAATTGTGCAAGATTTTGTCAATTGGGCAAAAAATCAAGAAATTGCCGTGGGGCCGGGGCGTGGAAGCGCCGCCGGAAGCTTAGTGGCTTATGTTTTAAAAATCACTGAATTAAATCCTTTGGAATTCAAATTGCCGTTTGAACGATTTTTAAATCCCCAGCGGCCATCCCCGCCGGATATTGACATGGATTTTGCTGATAACCGCCGGGATGAAGTAATTGCCTATGTCACCCATAAATACGGCGAAGAAAAAGTGGCGCAAATTATCACATTCGGGACGATGGAATCGCGCCAGGCAATCCGCGACACGGCCCGCGCTCTTGGAATGCCATATTCCGCCGGCGACCGCCTCGCCAAAATGATTCCGCCCCCATATCAAGGCCACGTTGTTTCAATTGAAAAAGCTAAAGAAGTCAATGATGATTTAAAACGCGCCTATGAAGGCGAACCAGAAACAAAACGCTTATTGGATTTAGCCCAAAAACTTGAAGGCGTCACGCGCCACGCGTCAACTCATGCCGCGGGAATTGTAATTGCCGATCGGGAACTTACAGAATACACGCCTCTTGCTAAAGAAACCAAGGGAGAACGAATTATCACTCAATTTGACATGTATGATCTTGATAAAAATGTTTCAGATAATGCAATCGGCCTTTTAAAAATGGACTTCCTGGGACTTCGCAATTTAACAATTTTACAAGAAGCAATTAAGCTTGTAAAAAGATATCAAAACGTGGAAATCAATCTTGAAAAACTTCCAATAGATAATGTAAAGGCTTATGAAACTATTTCCAAAGGCGAAACAACCGGCGTGTTTCAACTGGAATCCGCAGGCATGAGAAACTTGGCGAAAAACTTGCATCCGACAAAAATTAGTGATTTGTCCGCTATGATTGCGCTCTATCGGCCAGGACCGATGGACTGGATACCGGAATTTATTTCTTCCAAAGAAAAACCGGAAACAATTAAATACCTTCATCCAAATCTTGAGTCAATTCTTGGCGAAACATATGGCATTGCTGTTTATCAGGAACAGTGTATGGAAATTGCCTCCAAAATCGCCGGTTACTCGCTATCTGAAGCTGACAATTTTCGCAAAGCTATCGGTAAGAAGAAAGCGGATATTATGAAGCGTGAAAAAGAGAAATTTATAAAAGGATGTGTCAATCAAAAATATAGCCGAGAGCTTGCAGAAAAGATTTTTAATTTGATTGAAAAATTTGCAGGTTACGGTTTTAATAAAGCTCACAGCGCCTCGTATGCAATGATCGCGTATCAAACAGCATATATGAAAAGCCTTTATCCAACAGAATTTATGACGGCGGTTTTAACAGCTGAAAATCGGGCAACTTCCGGGCCTTTAAAAGAAGAAAAAATGAGCCGTCTTGTCGCCGAAGTGAAGAGAATGAATATTGCTGTTTTGCCTCCTGATATTAACGAATCAGAAATTGAATTCACAATTGAAAAAAGCCATGATACTAACGCAATCCGTTTTGGGCTATCCGCGATTAAGAATGTTGGCGAGGCCGCAATCGACAATATCCTAGCGGCGCGGCAATCAAAAAAATTTGATTCTTTTTTTGATTTCATTAGCCGGGTTGATTCTCAGAAGGTTAATAAAAAAACTCTTGAAAGCTTAATTAAAGCCGGCGCTCTTGATGCGTTTGGCAAGCGGAGCGCGCTTCTTCTTGCCACAGACGAAATTCGCCGCCAGGTGGATAAACAGCTGAAGCAAGAAGCGACCGGCCAGAACTCTCTTTTTGAAGACGATAATGGCGGAGAAGACTCAAATAAGCAATTTAATATTAAAACGCTCCCTGAAACAGAGGAATTTTCAAAGCAGGAAATGCTTGCTTTTGAAAAGCAGTTTCTTGGATTTTATCTTTCAGAGCACCCGTCGCATGGCCGCTTAATGAAAGCTTGTGAAAATTTGTTTCGTCTGACGGAAATAACTCTCGCTGATCATCTTGGAAAAAAATTAAAATTGGCCGGTTTAATAATCGCCGTTAAAAAAATATTTACGAAAAAAGACGGCTCTGAAATGGCTTTTGTTACAGTTGATGACATGACTGCGCGCCTTGAGCTCGTTGTTTTTCCGAAAACTTATCAACTTCACAAAGATAAACTTTATGAAGACAATGTAATTATCTTTATTGGTAAAGTCGACAGCAAAGATGATAAAATTAGCGTATTAATCGAAGACGTTCAAAACGCTTAATAACTAACGGGCTATTTACAAATAACGGCGCTTCATATTATAATTAGGTGTAATCAACATGAGAATTAAAACTTATGCATGTTTCAATAAAGGCTGAGGATTTACAGAATTTCATTAATTTACCAATTACAAATTCAATTTTAGCCACTTTTCTTCTTCTTGCGTTTTTTGGACTAATTTTATTAAAATTTAAATCAATTCGCCTAACGGAAATCCCAGGCCGCCTCCAGAATTTATTTGAGTTTATAATTGACTCGCTTGATGGCTTGACATCAAGTATTGCCGCTGAAAAAAGCAGGGTTTTTTTGCCATTTATCGGGTCTTTTTTTATTTTTATTCTCTTATCGAATTGGATGGGGCTTTTGCCTGGTTTTGGATCAATTGGTTTTAATGAAGAACTTCACGGCAAGAAAATTTTAGTTCCGCTTCTTCGAGGCCCAACGGCTGACTTAAACACGACGATCGCCCTTGCCATTTTATCGGTGATATTAATTCAAGCAATGGGAGTTAAATTCTTAAAAACTAATTATTTTAAAAAATTTATTAATTTAAAAGGGCCGATTGAATTTTTTTTAGGAGTACTAGAATTAATTTCTGAATTTGCGAAAATTCTTTCATTTGCTTTCCGTCTTTTTGGAAATATTTTTGCCGGCGAAGTTCTCCTTACTGTTATTGCATTTTTAACATACGGAGTGGCAATTTTGCCATTTTTCGGCCTTGAAATTTTTGTCGGTTTTGTTCAAGCTCTGGTTTTTTCCATGTTGACGCTTGTCTTTATGCATATTGCAACTTTACATCATGAATAATAGAAAATGCAAAAATTAAAAATCAAAATGCAAAATTTTGGTATCGCTTGACAGCGATATATTTTAAAAATATTTACCTTAATTTTGATTTTTGATATTTGATTTTTGATTTATTTTTTATGGATCTTAAATCTCTTGCAATCGGTATAACTATTGCGGTTGGAGCAATTGGTCCTGCTCTTGGTATTGGAATGATTGCTTCCAAAGGACTAGAAGCAATTGGCCGCAACCCTGACGCGGCAGGAAAAATCCAAACAAACATGGTTCTAGGGCTGGCGTTCGCCGAGGCAATTGCCATTTACGCTCTTGTCGTGGCGCTTATCTTAAAATTCGTCTAAACAAAAATTTCTAAATCCTAAATCCCAATTTCTAAATAAACAAGACAAAAACTGGAAAATCAAATTTAGAAATTAGAAATTAGAAATTAGAAATTGTATTTGACATATGGAAGCTCTTGGCATTGACCTGAAATATTTGCTTATCCAAATTGCCAATATTGCCTTATTTTATTTTCTTTTTACCCGTTTTTTATTAAAACCCATACTAAAAATTATGGACGAGCGAAAAAGAAAGATTACAGAAGGGATTGAAAATGCTGAAAAGGCGAAAGAAGAACTTTCAAAAATTGAAGAAATGAAAGTCGATTTAAAAAAACGGGCAAAGGGGGAAGAAAAAAAATTACTGGAGGAGGCAAAAATTGAGGCGCAAAAACAAACTGATTTAGCAATCTCTGAGGCTAAAAGCAAGGCCGCAAAAATCATTTCTGAAGCAAATATTGCGGCTAAAAACGTCGAAAAAGAAATGATTAAAAAGTTTGAAGATAATCAGTTAAAAATAATCGACAGGTTGATTGAAAAAGTTTTTTCCGACAAATTAAATGACGTCGAAATTAAAGCACGATACCAAAAAATAATGAGCGAACTTCATTAGCAATTCAAGGGTTAAGCTTATTATGAATTTAGCATTAGGATTTTTTCATCCTAATCAGAACTCATAATTCTTAATCCGTTTTTTACGGGCTTTTCCGAGACAATACTTGAAAAAATAAAAAAAATTGATTTAAAAATAGATAAATCAAAAGTCGGCCAAATTGTGGAAATCGGCGACGGCGTGGCAACAGTAACCGGACTGGATAATGTCTCCATGGGTGAAATAGTCATTCTTAAAAATAATATTTACGGCCTTGTTTTAAATCTTAAAAAAGATTCTGCGGGAGTGATTATTCTTAGTGATTATGAATCCATAAAAGAAGGCGATGTGGTTTTTGCGACGGACGAAATTTTAAAAGTGCCGGCGGGTTATGAAATGATCGGGCGGGTAATTAACCCCCTAGGGCAGGCAATTGACGGGAAAGAGGCTTTTAAAATTGAGAAAACAATGCTTGTTGAAAAAACCGCCGCAGGCGTTATTTATAGAAAAAGCGTGGATACACCTCTTCAGACGGGTTTAAAAGCCGTTGACTCAATGATCCCTATTGGGCGCGGACAGCGAGAGTTAATTATCGGAGACCGCGGCGTAGGAAAAACGGCAATTGCAATTGATACAATTATTAATCAAAAAAAACAGAGTAAGAAAAAAGTTATTTGCATTTACTGCGCCATTGGTCAAAAACAAAGCAAAATTGCCCAACTGACAGCAAAACTTGATCAATCAGGCGCCATGAAATACACGTTTGTCGTCGCTTCAGGAGCGGCAGATTCAGCCGCGATGCAATATCTGGCGCCATATTCGGCAACAGCAATGGCAGAATTTTTTTTGGAAAAAGGAGAGGATGTTTTAATCGTTTATGATGATCTTTCGAAACACGCATGGGCATATAGGCAAATATCTTTGCTTCTTAAACGCCCCTCGGGACGCGAGGCATATCCCGGAGATATATTTTATCTTCACTCAAGGCTTCTTGAAAGGTCTGTTAAGCTAGACGAAAAATATGGTGGAGGATCAATTACCGCTTTGCCAATTATTGAAACGTTAGCGGGTGATGTTTCGGCATATATCCCCACAAATGTTATTTCCATTACCGACGGCCAAATTTTTTTGGAACAAGATTTGTTTAACGCTGGAGTCCGCCCTGCAGTCAACATTGGTATTTCCGTTTCCCGAGTCGGCGGCGCAGCTCAGATTAAGGCTATGAAACAGGTTGCCGGCGATTTAAAACTGTCGCTTGCCCAATATCGTGAGCTTGCAGCTTTTGCCCAATTTGGCAGCGATCTTGACCGCGCAACCCAGGAAAAATTAATCAGAGGTGAAAAAATATCCGAAGTATTAAAACAACCGCAATATCAACCATATTCTGTCTCCGACCAAATTTTGATTATTTGGGCCGCCACCAAAGGGCACCTTGATGATATTCAAAAAGAAGAAATAACTGTTTTTGAAAAAGACTTTTTAAATTTCGCCCATCAGAAATATGCTGATATTTTCGATTCAATTGAAACTGAAAAAAAGATTAGCGAAGACACGTTCAGCTTAATGAAAAAGGCGATTGACGAATTTAAAAAATATGGCGCAAACTAAATTAATTAAAAAAAGGATTAAGGCGGCTAAAAATATTTCCCAGATAACACGCGCAATGCAAATGGTGGCGGCAGCACGAATGAAAAAAGCACAAGACCTAACTCTGACTAATAGAGCTTATGCAAATAAATTGTTTGAAATGACAAGAAATTTAATTCAAGAAAAACACGAAAATTCGCAGATATTAAAACATTTATATCTTATAATCAGCCCAAATAAAGGCTTGTGCGGCAGTTTAAACACAAATTTATATAAAAATATACTTGAAATTATTACCCGCGAAACGGAAGATGTGAGTTTTGTCACAATTGGTAAAATAAGTGAACAGGCAGTGACAAAATATTCTAAAAATCTTATCGCAAGCTTTGACTTTGGAATCAACCAACCAACATACGAATTAATTGTACCTGTGGCAAAATTTATCTTGAATGAATATAAAAAAGGGGTATACAAAGAAGTTTGCGTCCTTTACACAGATTTCGAAAACACCCTTGTACAAAGACCGCGGGTAATCCAAATTTTGCCGATTAAAAAAGATTTGGAAGGACATGAGGCGGTCATTGAATATATTTTTGAACCTGATCGCCGGAGTTTACTGACATATTTAATTCCATATTACATTGAAAACCAATTGTTTCAACTTGTCTTGGAATCTTATGCATCTGAGCAATCTGCACGCATGATGGCGATGAAAAATGCAACCGACAACGCTAACGAAATCACTAAGGAATTAACATTAATTTATAATCGTGCGCGGCAGACGCAAATCACGAACGAAATTGCAGATATAGCAACAGCACAAATGGTAATTTAAATTCGAAGCACGAAATTCGAAATCCGAAACAAATTCAAATTATAGAAATTTAGAGTTCAAAACTTTTTGAACATTTTAGAATTTTAATTTTGAACATTGTTTCGAGTTTCGTCATTCGAAATTCGAATTTTGTTGAATAAATGAACGGAATAATAACACAGATAATCGGTCCTGTTGTTGACGTTAAATTTGAGAATTACACGCCTCAAATTTATGAAGCTTTAAAAGTGGGCGAATTAGTTCTTGAAGTTGAACAGGAATTAGTTAACGGAGAATACCGGACAGTGGCCATGGATAGAACTGACGGCTTAAAACGCAAGATGCAGGTTATAGCAACCGGGTCTCCAATTACTGTTCCGGTTGGGCCAAAAACTCTCGGCCGCTTGTTTAACGTCTTGGGAAAACCAATTGATGAAAAAGGGAAAGTTGATGTTGAAAAAATAAATTATTGGCCAATTCATCGCGCGGCCCCCAAGTTTATTGAACAAAAAACTGAGGCTGAAATTTTGGAAACAGGGCTTAAAGTTCTAGACTTTGTTTGCCCCATTGTTAAGGGCGGCAAGGTGGGAATTTTTGGCGGGGCAGGCGTTGGCAAAACTGTTGTTGTCAAAGAATTAATTCGCAACATTGCCATGGAACACCATGGGCACTCTGTTTTTGCCGGAGTCGGCGAGCGCACTCGAGAAGGAAATGATTTATATTATGAAATGCTTGAGGCAAAAGTGCTTGATAAAACAGTGATGGTTTTTGGGCAAATGAATGAACCCCCCGGAGCAAGGCTTCGAGTTGGCTTAACTGGTTTGACAATGGCGGAATACTTTAGAGAGCAAGGAGAAGACGTTCTTCTTTTTATTGATAACATTTTCCGATTTTCGCTGGCCGGCGCTGAGGTTTCCGCGCTTCTTGGACGCGCGCCATCTGCAGTTGGTTATCAGCCAACCCTTGCCTCAGAAATGGGCGCACTGCAGGAGAGAATAGCATCCACCACGCGCGGCTCAATCACCTCAATTCAGGCGGTTTACGTGCCGGCTGACGATTACACTGATCCGGCTCCCGTTGCCACTTTCACCCATCTTGATTCAACAATTGTTCTTGAAAGGTCAATCGCCGAACAAGGAATTTATCCGGCAGTTGACCCCTTGGCTTCAACATCAAGAATTCTTGATCCTAATATTGTTGGGTTAAGGCATTATAATTGCGCCCGCGCAGTGCAAAAAATTCTTCAGAGATATAAGGATTTGCAAGATATTATTGCAATTTTAGGCATTGATGAACTTTCTCAGGAAGATAAATTAACTGTCGCCCGTGCCAGAAAATGCATTCGCTTTTTCTCACAGCCAATGTTTGTTGCCGAAATATTTACCGGCAATCCCGGAAAATATGTTAAAGTCGAAGACACGGTTGCCGGTTTTGAGAGAATTCTTTCAGGTGAGCTTGATAATGTGCCGGAAAACGCATTTTATATGGTCGGAAAGATTGAGGAAGCGATTAAAAAATAGTATTAAGTATTAAGTATTACGCATTAAGCAACACAAATACTTTTAACTTAATATTTCATACCAGCTTGTTTTCAGCAATTAAACTTGAAATCATTACTCCTGAAAAAATTCTTCTTCGCGACGAGGTCGACATGGTCATTGTACCAACAGAAAAAGGTGAGGTTGGAATTTTACCAAACCATATTCCTCTTTTTGCCAGAATCGCCCCCGGCGAAATTAAAATTAAAAAAGGTTCTTCAGAGAAAAATGTTACAATTTACGGAGGATTTCTTGAGACGACTCCCGGAAGAGTTAATGTTTTGGCAGATTTTGCCATATATTCCGATGAAATCGAAGAACAAAAAGTGATGGAAGCTAAGCGCCATGCCGAAGAAGAAATGAAAAACAGAAAAAGCGAGGTTGATTTTACCCTCGCGGAAAAAGAACTCCGAAAAACGATCTTGCAACTCAAAGTTGCCGAAAGAAGAAAAAGAAAAATATGAAATACATCTTTGTTTCCGGTGGTGTAATTTCCGGCATTGGCAAAGGCATTGTTTCCGCTTCAATCTCCCTCCTTCTTAAAAACCGCGGATTTAAAGTAACCCCTATTAAATGCGAAAATTATTTAAACCTAGATTCAGGCTTAATTAATCCAATTGAGCATGGCGACCCATTTTTGTGTGAAGACGGCACGGAAAGCGACATGGACATGGGAACATATGAAAAATTTTTGGGGCAAGATATGAAGCGCCATAATTTCATCACGATGGGACAAATATATCGCGCCGTGATTGACCGCGAACGCGCTTTTGGATATCAGGGTGAAGATGTGGAAGCAGTGCCGCACGTCTGCGAAGAAATAATTTCGCGAATAGAAGCTGCCGGAAAAATTGAAAAGAGTGATTTCACCGTGGTGGAACTTGGCGGGACGGTTGGCGAATATCAAAACGTGTTGTATTATGAAGCTTCCCGCATTTTAAAATATGTGAAAAATCAAGACGTGATTCATGTTCATGTGAGCTATCTGCCTGTACCCTCACATCTTGGAGAACCAAAAAGCAAACCAACCCAGCTTTCAATTAAAATGTTAAATCAAGAAGGAATTCAGCCTGATTTTTTGATTGCAAGATCTGAAAAATCTATTGATGCGCGAAGAAAAACAAGGCTCTCGCTTTTTTGCAGTGTGAAAGAAACTCACATAATTGACTGCCCGGATGTGAAAAACGTTTATGAAGTGCCATTAATTTTGGAAAAACAAGAATTAACGGAAAAAATATTACATTTTTTTGATGTAAAGACACATCACGATATGTCTTTACTACGGAAATGGACAGAATTCATCGATAAAACCCAATCGACAAAACGAGAAATTAAAATTGCCATCGTCGGTAAATATTTTCAATCCGGCGAATATAAATTACGCGACTCGTATGCCGCTCTTTTTGACGCCCTGGATCACGCCGGATGGAATTTAAATTCACGCGTAAAGACAGTTTGGATAAGCGCTGAAAGCGTGGAGAAAAATGGACTGCCCAAAGAAATTAAAAATTGCAGCGGAATAATTGTGCCAATTGGCTGGGGAAGCCGCGGAACTGAAGGAATGATCGCTGGGATAAAATATGCCCGCGAGAATAAAATCCCTTATCTTGGCCTTTGTCTTGGTATGCAAATGGCAATTGTTGAATTTGCGAGAAATGTTTTAAATCTAGAAAACGCAAATTCGACGGAAATTGATTCAAACACGAAATTTCCCGTTGTCCATGTCATTCCCGGAAAAGAGGAAACAATTAGGCGCCGGGCATATGGCGGGACAATGAGGCTTGGAAATTGGGAATGCCGCATTAACAAAAACACACTTGCCTATGAAATTTATCAAAAAGAGATTATCCATGAAAGACACCGCCATCGCTATGAAGTTAACAATCAATATCGAGAAGATTTTGAAAAAGCCGGCTTAATAATATCCGGAAATTCGACTGTTGAATCATTGGTTGAGATTATTGAATTGCCCAAAAAAATTCACCCGTTTTTTCTAGCAACGCAATTTCACCCGGAATATAAATCAAGGCCGCTTGAGCCGCACCCAATTTTCACTTCTTTTCTACAGGCTTGTTTAAATAAGCATAAAATTGTATAATTTGCAATATAAATAAATTTCAGAAAACTCAGAATACTCTGAAATTCGGAAAATCTGATATATCTGTTAGTCAGAATTTCTGAATCACTGATTTTCTGAGTTATCTGAGTTTTCCGATAATGTCCTTATTTGCAAAACTAAAAGACGTGGATTTTAAAGCTGGCGACACAATTAAGGTTTATCAAAAAATTAAAGAGGAGGATAAAACCAGAATTCAAATTTTTGAAGGAATGGTCATCGCAATTAAGAATTCAGGGGAAGGGCGGATGTTTACTGTCCGTAAGATTTCTGACGGAGCAATTGGAGTTGAACGCACCTGGGCGCTTAATTCTCCTTGGATTGAAAAAATAGTCGTGGTTAAATCGCCACACGTACACCGCGCCAAGCTTTATTACGTGCGCGAGAAAAAGGGCAGAGAAGCAAAGGAAGTGTAACCACATTGCTTCATTGCTCAATTGCTCCATTGCTAATTTCTTTTAGGTTTTCTTAGCAATGGAACAATCGAACAATCGAACAATTTGTCTCGAAAATTTAACAAGAAAACTGGAAATAAAGGGGAAGAAATAGCCGCGCAATATCTTCAAGAGCACGGTTTTGAAATTATCGAGCGCAATTGGGAAATTGAATTTGGAGAAATTGACATTGTCGCTTCAAAGGATAACACTACCTACATCGTTGAAGTAAAAACTCAATTTTCAAATCAACAATCATCCCCGGAAGATGAATTAACTGTTTCTAAAATTAATAAGTTAAAAAAACTTGCTGAAGCTTATTCAATGTCCCATCCCAAGGCTTCCCAAAAATTAATGCTGTCTGCCGTTTGCGTGCTTCTTGAAGATGCTCAATACGCGAAAGATATTCGCTTTTATGAAAATTTACTTGAATAAATTTGGTGATCCGACTGGGATTCGAACCCAGAACCAACAGCTTAAAAGGCTGATGCTCTACCATTGAGCTATCGGACCCGCTTGTTAAAATTACTTAAATATTATAAAATTTATAGGTAAAATAATCAAGAAGCATTGCCGCGTTCGTCTAGTGGCCTAGGACACTTGGTTTTCAGCCAGGGAATCGGGGGTTCGACTCCCCCACGCGGTACAATCAGATGTTTGAACTTAAAAACTTCTTTGTTAAAAAAGACGGAATAACGTTAATCGAAAATTTAAATTGTAAATTCTTTTCTTCTGCAATTAACTTTATCAAGTGCAAGTCCTGTGAACAAAAGAACGCTTTTATCCAAAGCTTAATCGGCAACCCTCAATATGAAACAAGCGGCAAAATCCTTTGGGATTCAAAATGGAAAATCGAAGATAAAAAGATGAATAAACGCTGCCTTGAAAAATTTTATTGGCTGAGTGATTTTTCCCCCAAGCTTGACTCAATAAAAACTAAAAACTTTCTTTTCGCAATGTCGCCGAAAACAGATTATGTTTCCCTATTTAAATCTTTTAATCTTGAGGAACGCATAATGGATGAGATTGTATATAATAATTGGACTGATGAAGAAAAACAAAAGTTTAAATTAATTGAAATTTTTGTCTTAAAACCTAAAAATATTTTTTTCGATCTTGAAAATCCGTTTGATTTTGTCTGGCAATCGCTAAGCAACCTTCGGAAAAAAAACAGCTTATCGATATTTATTTTTTCTGGAAGGAATACTCTTCCTAAGTATCTTAAAATCGAAAGTAAAATAATTTTGTAAAAATATGCCAGTTGCTAAAGCTTTACAAGGACTCACGGCCGCCACGATAAAACAACTTTCTTCGCATAATAAAGAGCCTGTCTGGCTCGTCAAAAAAAGGCTGCTTAGCCGCCAGCTAGCGGCCACAAAAAAATGTGATCTGGATATTAATAATTTACGCGTTCCGTTAACTTCTACAAATATTATTAGCAATTCGGTGTCGCCGCAAATTCCGCGCAAAAATTTAATTTTGGCAAGCATCGACAAGTCTGTCCATTTGCACGAAACTTTATTTCGGCAATATTTTGACAAGCTTGCCAGTTATGATCAAAACGCGGCGTCAGATTACAACACCGCCTTTTTTTCAAGCGGCGCATTTTTGCAAATTCCATCTGGTGTTGAAATTAAAAAAACGTTGAATTTGAATAGCTTTATCAATTCGCCTCGAATAAATCAGTTTAAAAGAAATTTAATCATTCTTGAAGATTATTCCTCGGTTAAAATTGTCAGTTCTGGCGATGCAGAATATTATCCGGGTATAAACCGCAATTTTGAAACCACCGAATTATTCATTAAAAAAGGTGCGGTGTGCGAATTTAAAATTGACCAAAAATGGCATACAAATGTCCATGTATTTTATGCGCTGAATGTTTTTGTTGAAAATAAAGGCAAAATATTAATAAAAATTGAGGATACTCAAGCCTCACTCTTCGAGCTAAGCGTGAATATCACGCTTTACGGCGCCAAATCAAAATGTGAATTTGTTGTGCTTTGGCATACCGGGCAAAATCAGAAATTTTCTAAAACAATTATGATTGATTTAAAAGCGCCTGAAGCCGAATTAAATATCCAGGATGGCGCTATTTCTCAAAACCAGTCAACACAACAATCTAATTATCAAATCAACATCGGAGAAAACGCTTATTATTCAAAATGTGATTTTGTTTCAAAAAATTTAATCGTGGGAAATGACGCTAAAATTACTTGCCGCCCGGAAATAAATTCTCAAAATTCCAGATCTCAAGTTAATTCATCGTGCCAATTTTTGGCTTTAAATCAGGATCAGGAATTTTATTTGCAAAGCCGCGGATTTAGCGATGCTGTAGTTCACGAATTGTTTATAAAAAACATGGTAAAATAAAATTACATGAGCCAATTTTCAAAAAAAACCAAAAGCGAGCTAACCGTGATTATTGATCAGGATCTTTGCATCGGCGCCGCCTCCTGCATTGCCGTTGCCCCAACCGTTTGGGAGCTTAACAATGAAGGAAAAGCGGTGATTTTGGACGTGGATTCGACCGATGAAGAAACTCTGATTAATTCTGCCAAATCCTGCCCGGTGAATGCGATTATCATTAAAGACAAAGATGGAAAAGTGATTTGGCCAAAGTAAATACTAACTAATACTAACCAATACTATCAAATACTATCCAATACTAACAAAAAAAGTATTGGTTCTAAATTATTTGTTAGTATTAGTTAGTATTGGATGGCATTAGTTAGTATTTGATAGTATTCAAATTCTTTTGGGTGCTCCGGCCGGGGCCGGCATCATGACTGCCGGGTTACTGCTTTCAAAAACCCTTCTTCGCACTGGTTATTCTGTTTATTCGTATCAAGAATACCCTTCATTAATCAAAGGCGGCAATAATTCATATTTCATCAATTTCAGCGAAAAAAAAGTGCGCTCGGCAAAGCGGGAAATTGATATTCTTGTTTGCCTCGATGAACTTACATGGAAAATACATGAAAAAAATTTAAGCGGAGAAGCGGTTGTGATTTATAACGAAAATAAATTTGATCCCGGGCAGCCACAGGGGGCTGCCCCTACAATACAAAGGGGAATTAAATATGTTGGAATTCCAGCTTCAGACATGGTGAAGAAAATTAACGCGCCGGAAATTACGATTAATAATTTAATGCTCGGGGCTGTGATGAGGATTTTAAAATTAGATTTAAAAATTTTAAATGAATATGTTGATAAAAGTTTTGGAGAAAAACACAAAGACTTAATTGATGAGAATATTAAAGTAGTTAAAGCCGGATACAATTCTGTCGTAGGGGACGACCACCCGGTCGTCCCCAAGGGACAAACCGGGGGGTTTGTCCCTACGGATATAAATCAAATAATCATCTCTGGCAATGAGGCCGCATCGCTCGGAATTATTGCTTCAAATTGCCGTTTTTTTGCGGCCTATCCAATGACGCCTGCCTCGGCAATTTTGCACTATTTAGCTTCAAAACAAGAGGAAAGCGGCATGATTGTCAAACACCCTGAAGATGAAATCGCGGCTATTAACATGGTTGTTGGGGCATCATACGCTGGGGTGCGAAGCGCCACGGCCACCTCAGGCGGCGGCTATGCGTTAATGGTGGAAGGCGTGGGGATGGCCGGCATGATGGAAACCCCTGTCGTTATCTTTGTGGGAATGCGCACCGGCCCTTCAACAGGCCTCCCAACCTACACCGGTCAAGGAGATTTAAATTTCGTTGTGAATACGTCACACGGCGAATTTCCACGCGTGGTTCTTTGCCCTGGAGACATCGAAGAAATGTTTGATTTCACTCGCCACGCGTTTAATATTGCCGATTTAATAGAAACTCCAGTTTTTATCTTGTATGACAAAATGCTTGGCGAAAGCGTGGAAAGCGTGGAATTCAAACTTAATGATAAGTCTGATATGTCTTATAAACCTTATAGGACTTATAAACGACTGGCAAATTCTTATGAACATGACGAAAACGGTTTTGCCACGGAAGATTCCCAGATCACAAAATCTCAAATGGAGAGACGCATGAAAAAAATTGATTTAATTTTTCAAAACAAAGAAAAGCTGGGTTTTTCAATGACAAATTATTTTGGGAAAGAAAATCCTGATTTGCTTGTTATTTCCTGGGGATCAAATAAGGGCGCAATTTTAGACGCGATGGATGAGTTAAAAAACAAATCAATCGGATTCTTACAAATTGTTTGTGCTTGGCCGTTGGATGTTGAAGCAATTAAAAAACATGTGAAAAACGCGAAAAAAATAGTCAGCATTGAATGCAACTATCAAGGACAGATGACAAACATGATCGAGGCGACGACAGGAGTGCAAATTGCGAATCGCTTGCTGAAATATGATGGAAGACAGTTCTTGAAGGAAGAAGTTTCACAATTTTTAATTTCAAATTTTTAATTCTTAATCAATACTTAAATTTTTAATTTTTAAAATTAAATCATTAAAAATTAATTTAAAATTTAAAATTTAAAATTTAAAATTACCAAAACTAAATTAACAACAACCAATATAAAAAATGATAAATGCAACTTGGAAAATTTGACTTCGAGTGTTTTTCCCACCTGGTGCCCGGGGTGCGGAAATTTCGGCATTTGGGGTGCGCTGAAACAAGCAATTGTTGAATCAAACATTGATTTTGAAAATTTAATAATCGTGTATGACGTCGGCTGTTCCGGCAATATGGCGGATTTTATTAAAAGTTACGGCGTGCATGGGCTTCACGGCCGCGCCCTTCCAGTTGCCGCCGGAATCAAGCTGGCGAGCCACAAACTCACCGTGATTTGCGTGGTGGGAGACGGCGGATGCTTAGGCGAAGGCATGGGGCATTTCATCGCCGCATCGCGCGCCAATTATGATATTAAAGTTTTAATTCATAATAACGGCGTTTACGGCTTAACCACGGGGCAAGTAGCTCCCACTTCCAAAACAGGTTTTAAGGGAAAATCAACGCCAGATGGAAGCTTGGAAAAAGGCGTTAACCCCGTGGCTCTTGCTATTTTGTCCGGCGCCACATTTGTGGCGAGAAGTTTTTCTCAAGATATTAATCTTACTAAAGATTTAATTAAACAGGCAATTTCTCATTCGGGTTTTTCCGTGATTGATATTTTGCAGCCATGCGTGACATGGAATAAAGGTTTTGGTTATGATTTTTACAAAAGCCGAGTTTACCAGCTTGACAATTTTGAAAAATCTGATAAAAATAAAGCAATTGGGAAAGCTATGGAATTTGAAGACACTTGGGAGCGCCTGCCAATTGGGGTTTTTTACGAAGATCAAGAAAAAAAAGCATATCATGAATTTTTACCGCAGATAAGAGAAAAAAGTTTGATTGAAGGAAAAAATAATTTTGATTTGGAAAAATTAATTGAAGAGTTTAGATAAAATATAAAAATATGCCAGAAAATCTTCCTGCGACAGAAATTCCACGGAAAATAGATCTCAGCCAAGCAATAGGTTCTTTTAGTTCTCTTGAAATTAAGAGGGGGGGGACAAGTCTTGATATCCTTTTGGGGATACAAAAATATTTAAAAGCTCGTTCCGAACAAACGGCAAAAGTAAAAAAAAGTATCGAGCAGGGAGATTTGGGAGAAAAACAAAGCACGGTATTGATATTTGGTACTGAAGATCGTGCAAGAACTTCAATTATTAATTTACTTTCTGAAAATTATGCTCCGAAAGGTGAATATTCTCCTTCAGCAGCAACAATAGAACATGAAATTTTTTCTGGAAAAGCCCAAAGTATTTGGGAATATCTTCCATTGTCTGAAATCGCAGTAGTTGTTGATAGAGAAGGAATGACATGGCAACCAGCCATTTTGCTTATAACTTATTTAGTCACGCAACAGGTAGGAGATGAGCTTATGAAACCAGGAGATTTGTCGAAAAAATTATGCTACTTTAAAACAAAGTAGATTTTATCGGATAAAAAATAAAATTCAACTTCGGGGTATAATTAACCTCAATGAAACACTTCTTTTCTTATTTTCTCACCTTTTACCTTTTACTTTTTACCTTTTACCTTCCCGCTCAGGCGGCGGCAAATAACCGTTTTGGGGTGCATATTCTTTTTCCCGAAGAGGTGAAAGAGGCCGCAGAACTTGTTAATTCAAGTGGAGGAGAGTGGGGCTATGTGGTTATTCCCATCCAGTCCAAGGATAAAAACCGGGAAAAGTGGCAGAGCTTCATGGACAACTGCCGGGAAAACAAATTAATTCCCATCATCCGCCTGGCCACATACGCTGAAAATTGGTATTGGACAAAACCAACAGAATTTGACAGCGTGGATTTTGCCAATTTTTTGGCAGACTTGGACTGGCCAACTGCCCAAAAAATCGTGGCGGTTTATAACGAACCAAATCACTCAAAAGAATGGGGCGGAGAAGTGAACCCCGCCGAATATGCTAATGTGCTTGTAGATACAATTGATGAGTTTAAAAGGCGGGACGATAAATTTCTAATGCTCAATGCCGGGCTTGACGCTTCTGCTCCTTCTGCAGGGCAGAATTCACTTGAGACAATGGATGAATATGAATTCATGAGCCAAATGATGATGGAAGAGACAGACATTTTTCGTAAAATTGACGGCTTTAATTCCCACGCCTATGGCAATCCGGGATTTGCCGCAAACCCCAATGTTGACAGCCGATATAATGTTGGTTCATTTGAACATGAGCTTTCCTTCCTCCAAAATTATTATGGAATTTACGGCCTTAAAGTTTACATCACCGAAGGCGGTTGGAGCCGCAACGCTTTTTTAGGCGACGAAAAAATTGGCCAATTTTACAAAATTGCCTACTCTGAAATCTGGAATCAGGATTTTGTTGTGGCCGCAGCGCCATTTATTTTAAAGGCAGACGGCAGCGCATTTGAGAATTTCGGGCTTATTTGGCAAGGCAAAAAAACAAAAAGCTTTGAGCTGATTGCCGCGCTTCCTAAAATTAAAGGCAGGCCGGAATTGACAAAGCAAACATATTTGGCGCAAAATAAGATAAAAGACAGTGAGATGCGAGAGTATCAGCCTCGAATTAAAACTGAAAAATCGGTTAATGACCGGTGGTGGAACAAACTATTTCGACAATTCATAAAATAAATTTTTAATTTTTAATTTTTAATTTTTAATGAATTTTTAATGATTAAATTTTCAAATGCTAAAAAAATATTATTTTTTTTGAAAATTGAAAATTAGAATTTGATTGAAAATTGAAAATTGGTAATTGAAAATTCAAATTGCTTTATTTGCTCTTTGGCGACAACATAGTTGAATCACGAAACAAACTTTCTGAGTTTAATTCGCGCACATATCCTGATTTTGAGATTGTTAAAGCCGGCAGCTGTGACACCCAAATGCAATTTGACGAAGCATTGCAAACGCAGTCAATGTTTGAAAACAAAAAATTATTAATTTTCGAAAATTTTTTTAAGGGCCGCGCGCCCAAGTGGAAAACTGAAATTGATTTTAAGAATTTAGCAGAAAGCGAAAGTGTTTATATTTTTTGGGAAGAGGAGGATATAAATATTGTCGGAAAAAATTTAAGCCGGGTTTTGCCAAAAACACAGGTTTTCGAATTTAAAATTCCAAATTTGTTGTGGAATTTTTTGGATGGAATCGGAGGTGCGGACAAACCAGCCCGCCTACCGGCGAGGCAGGGAGGTTTGTCCCTACGAATTAAAGATCTAAACCAAATATTAAAAACAGTTGATGCAAATTATCTTTTTTTAATGCTGGTGCGCCAATTCCGCCTGCTTCTTATTATCAAAGAAAACTGGCGCGATTATCCTTCAGAATATAAGCGTTTAACGTTTCAAAAATATAAACTTGCCTCCCAGGCTAAAAATTTCTCGCTTGAAAAATTAAAAGAAGCGTATAATAATTTATTATCTATTGAAGAGCGTGCGAAAACCGGAAAGGGAATATACTCTTTTCATACTGAACTTGAGAAATTTTTGATTAATCTTTGATTTTTGCTCCGGTTCTAATCAGTTTCTTCTGAAGCTCAGCAATTTTTTCCGTCACCAGTTTTTTAGTTTTTCCTTCAACGTTAAGCCGTAAAAGGGGTTCGGTGTTTGAGGTTCTAATGCTAAAGCGCCAATCGGGGTAATCAACCGAAATTCCATCAAGAAGGGAGATTTTACCATCTTTATAGTCGCGGGCAATTAATTTTAGGATTTCTTTTTCTCCTACGGATTGTCCCAAAATAAAATTAATTTCACCCGATTCAATTGAAGTTTCAAGTTCTTTGACAATTTTTGAAATTGGCTTCCTTTGTTTATTCATCGCCTCCAAAATATATAGAATTGTTAAAATGGCACTTTCTGTACCACCACGCTCTTTATAAAAATAGTGACCAGATGATTCTCCTGCAAATTCAGCACTTTCTTTATTTAAAAGAGAAGTTATGAGAGCGTGACCCACTTTGCTGATCACTGATTTCCCCCCATATTTCATACTGGCGTTTTGGACATTTTTGGTGTAGCGGACATCGACAATTACTTTCTTACCCGGATTGGTGCGTAGAATTTCGCGCGCAATTAATGAACTGATTAAAGTCGGCGCGATAATATCTCCTTTTTCATCAATAAAAAACACGCGGTCGCCATCGCCATCTGAAGAAATCCCAAGATCTGCTTTTTCGCGCCTCACGCATTTCTGCAAATCCACCAGATTTTTCTTCTGGAGAGGATCTGGCTGGTGAGCGGGAAACGAACCATCGAGGGTAAAGTTCATTTTAATTAATTTCCCCGGAATTTGCTTAAAAAGCTCAGTTAAATAGAGCGCGCCCATGGAATTTGCCGCATCTGCCACAATTTTA
>JBGSIU010000007.1:0-22292 GCA_041742375.1 Patescibacteria group bacterium | reverse complement strand
CAGTTTATTGGAACGCACATATTGGCCATATGTATGCATTTGTGGTTTGGGACATCCTGGTTCGGTTTTTAAGATGGAGCGGATATGACGCGAAACACGTGATGAATATCACTGACGTTGGGCATTTAACAACTGATGCGGATACGGGAGAAGACAAAATGGAAAAAGGGGCGGTGCGGGAAAAACTTACAGTTTGGCAAGTGGCGGAAAAATATCAAAAACAATTTTTTGATTCGTGCGATTTGCTTAATATTACTCGGCCAAACGTCATCTGCAAGGCGACCGATCATATCCCGGAGATGATTGATTTAATTAAACTGATCGAAAAAAATGGCTATGCATACAAAATCCAAGATGGCGTTTATTTTGACACTTCAAAATTAAAAAACTATGGTGAAATGGCAGGAAAACATGATCTTTCAGCCGAAAAAGTGGCGCGAATTGAACCCGTGCCCGGTAAAAAAAATCCGGCTGACTTTGCTCTTTGGAAGCTTGCGCTGAGCGAAGCGAAGCGTCAGATGGAGTGGGATTCCCCGTGGGGAGTTGGTTTTCCCGGCTGGCACATTGAGTGCACGGCAATGTCCACAAAATATTTAGGAAAAAAGTTTGACATTCACACCGGCGGCAAAGAACACATTCCAGTGCATCATACCAATGAGCTAGCGCAAGCCGAAGGCGCCTTTGGCCAAAACACGGCAAATTACTGGCTGCACAACAATTGGCTTGAACTTAAGGGCGACAAAATGAGCAAGTCTCTTGGGAATGTTTACACAGTGCAAGATTTGAAAGAAAAAGAGTTTGATCCGCTTACACTTCGATATTTATATTTAACCTCACATTACAGGCAAGGCGTGCAATTTTCGCTGGAAAGTTTGACAGCCGCCCAAAATGCGCTAAATAATTTGCGAAGCATTGTAGCAGGTTTAGTTGATAACCGTGCGTCAAACACAATTCCGACAGAGGAGAGTTCAAAAAAAAGACAAAAATATCTTGAAAGCTTTAAAGCCGCATTAAGCGATGATTTAAATTCACCCCAAGCGCTGGCCATTTTGTGGGAAGCGGCAAAAAGCAATTTAACGGCAAGCGATAAGTTAGATTTATTATATGATTTTGATGAAGTTTTAGGATTAAAATTACGCGATCATGTTAATAATCAAGATAAACAAATAATAACAATTTCGCCCGAGATTCAAGCACTTGCGAAAAAAAGAGAAGACCTCCGGCTGGCCAAAAAATTCTCCGAAGCCGACGCAGTCCGCAAGCAAATCGAAGAAAAAGGATATTTAATAATCGATAAATCAGGTAAAAGTATAAGCGAAATCATCAAAAAGTAAACAATCAAATAAATAATAATAAATAACAAAATATATAAAAATTCCAGGTTAAATCTTTTCACGTTTTAAAACGTGAAAAGATACTATGACTCAAATTTCTAAAAAATTATTAAATTCAGACGCATTTCACGAGTTGTTTGAAAGTTTCGATTGGTTAATAATTAATCTTAAAAATAGAGATGAAGTGTTCGAGTGTTTTAAGGATTTGCTGACAAAGCATGAGCGAGTGATTATTGCCAAAAGAATTGCAATTTTATTTCTTCTTTCAAAGGGGTTTACAATTGAAGCCATAAGCTTTCATCTTAAAGTTTCCTGTGCTACGGTTATTAGGCTAAAAAGACTGATGGATGATGATACCGTTGGATATAACATTATTATCAAGAAACTTAATGCAATGCAAACTTCCAAAAGAACAAACGAAAAATTAAAAAGTATCGTTAGCTTTTTTGATGCATTAATAACGGCAAAAACCAATATGCACTCTCGCGCCAAATTAATGCATGGTGCATAAATCTTTTCACGTTTTAAAACGTGAAAAGATTTATGCATTATGAAATAAATATGAAAATGCCTTGTATTGATCGTTATGGAAAAACACATAAAATCCCAATTGAAAAATTTAGCGTGCGAATTTCGGCAAATGGTGTTTTGAAAAACGGAAATAAAGTTTTAATGGTTAAGGATACATGGCAAAAGAAATGGGAATTCCCAGGTGGCGGTGCAAACATTGATGAAAGTCTGGAAGAGGCAGTGGCGCGAGAATTTGAAGAGGAAACTGGTTTAAAAGTTAAGATTGTTAAATTTATTTGCTTCAAAGAAGGATATTTATATCAAGAAGATAAAGATCGTGCGTGGCATACATATCGTTTTTTCTTTGAGGTTGAAAAAATTAGTGGAGAAATTCGCGTTAAAGGAAATGGAGATGATGTTTTAGCCGCGGAATTTAAAAACCCAAAAAGCATTGACAGTAAAGATGTTATAAAAGACATTTACAAAGTAGTTGAAATTTTGTCTGAAACAAAATATTCTAAATTTTCTTCCCAAACCTCTCAAACGCGGCTTTGAGGATTAAAACAATAAAATCAATTTGGGTGAGGCCCAATGATTTGTATGATGCCGGAGTTTCAGTGTCGCTGGTTTCCTCAAGCGAAGGATTTGCATTAGCTTCAAGAAAATAAAGTTCATTCGTGGTGCTGTCAAGCCTAAAATCAAACCGGCCATAACCGTGTACCCCAAGTCCGGTAAAAGATTTTAGAGCAGCCTGTTCGATTGCCTCCTGAATTTCGGGTTTCAAATTTTTGGCCGGCGCGTTGGCATAAACCGCTTTTGTTTCCGGAGATCCAGGCACCCATTTGGCGGCAAAATTATAAATTTTCCATTTCCCGTGAAATCCGCGGTCTGGAAAATGAACCTCGGCAATCGGCAAAACAATTGGCGTGCTGTCAACTTCAAGAATTGTGGCCGAAAATTCGCGGCCATCGATAAATTGTTCTCCCATGATTGGATATTTAAAAGAGTCAAGCATTTCGCTTAAGCGTTTTTTTAATTCCTCAGCGCTTGTGACGACTGAATCATTAGTGATGCCGACCGAGCCGTCGTCGCGTTTTGGTTTTAAAATGATCGGAAAATGCATTTTTTCATCAAGTTTTTCATTTGGTTCGCGAAAAAGCTGGGAAGGGGCAATCTTCACTCCGGCTTTTTCCACCGCTTGTTTGGTTTGGTTTTTATCTGCTGTGATTTTTAAAACTTCACTGTCTGATCCGGTGAAGGGAATGCCGGTTTTTTTCAACTCTTCCGTGGCGCGGCCAACAAAATTTGGGCCTACGCTGTCAACGAGATTTAAAAATAAATCGCATTTTAAAAGTTCAACTAGCGAAAGGCTGTCATTTGAAAGCGGGAAGATGTGGGTTTTTTTAAAACCGGAAAGAATAAGAGCGCGAAATACATCTGACGCCACTTCGTACGTGTCAATTTCACTCAAAAGATCCAGCTTGTCAACCCGTTTCAAATTTCCGGTGCCGGTGACAATGAAGATTTTTTTGTTTTGAATTTTCGGCAATGTTTCTTCAGCAATTTTTTTAAGATTATTTGTCATAATATTTTATATTGTAAATTGAATGAACGAATTTGTAAATGATTATTTTTAAAGTTTAATTCCGTTGCGATTAAATGCTGATTTGATGATTATGGCCGTAAACTGGGCCAAATTTAACCCTGCGGCTTCAACCGAAACACAAAGAGAATATTTTGGATCAATTTCTAAAGAAGGATTATCATTAATTTCTAAAAAATATGGAATATGGTTTTTTTCATCAAAACGAATGTCAAAACGAGCATAGTCTTTTAAAGTGAAAATTTCAAAAATTCGGCGACAATAATTTTCTATTTTTTCCTGATCTTTTTTATCTAAGTTTTCCGGAGGTGCAATGCTGGGTATGCTTAAATATTCTTCCTGGTTATAAAGCCACTTGGCTTCATAGGTGTAAATATCCCATTTCCGATCTTTACGCGGCAGATAGACAAGTTCCGCAATTGGCAAAAAATTAATTTTTCCATCTACGGTGAAAGCTGTTGGGGAAAATTCCCGGCCGGCGATATATTCTTCAACTAAAATTTTTTCCTGAGTTTGTTCAAAAATCTGGGCGACTAGAGTTTTTAACTGCCCAAAGTCTTCCACCACTGATGTTTGATGAATGCCTTCGCTGCCGTCAGAAAAAACCGGTTTCACAATCACCGGAAATTTTAACGTGGTGATTTCTTCTTGGGATAAATCTTTAATATTTTCAATTAGAAAAAAACCAGGAGTGGGAATTTTATTTTTTTGCAGGATTTTTTTCGTGGCAAATTTATTGGTGGTGATTACGCTCGTACTTGCTTGGCTGCCGGTTACGGGAACTGGAAGTTTAGAAATTATCTCGTCCACTTCTCGGAAAAAGTCAAATCCAGGTCCCTCTGTTAGATTTAAAAAAATATCAGGTTTTAAATGTTTTACAGTGGCAAGATTTTCCCGGGTTAAAGTTAAATAATCAACATCGTTGAAGCCTTCTTTAATCATCAGTTCAAGAAGGGCGCGAGAAGTTATGAATGTTTCTTCATCTGATAGATCTTGTTGGGTTTCGGCTTTTTCTCCAGTGCCAGTGAGAAAACAAATATTTTTCCTCTTGATTTTTTCGTAGGTTTTTTTGTCTAGATATCTCATTAATTTTAATAATTAATAAACAATAAAAAATACTAACAAAATATTCCCCCATGCGCAAGAGGCAAAAATTTCCATGATATAATTTTTCTCATGGCAGAGGGAATAGGAAGGGAAATATTTAAACTACCAGTAAAAGATTATTCTAATGTTCCTGGAGAACAAAAAAAAATCATTGGACAAACTTCAGCAATTCGTCGGTTTGATACAGGAGATAGAGAGGATTTGTTACGCTTGAGAGACATTATTAAAAGCGAGAAAGTGAAAAAATGGATGGATGACTTAAATTTGACTCACCGAAAAATTATTGATTGGGCAAACGAATGGGGAACGAATACAGGAGGGGCAGATGAAGAAGGACCTTTAAATTCATATATTTTTGCAGTTTCAGGAAGCCCCGAAACAGTCATCAGCGACGAAGTTGGCGAAGTCCAGGGATTTGTCTATTTTTATCGGTCCCCAGATGAAGAGGTGAACTTTGCCCGCTTGAGAGAGAAATTTCCCGGGGTTTTACCAAAACCAGATAGTTCCACTTATGAAATAAGTGCAGCTGCTCATCAAGAAGCATCTTCTCATCAAATTGCCAGCGGAATCCGTCAGGCATGTATAGGAGTAGACAGGAATATACGAGAACAAAATGGTGGAAACGAAACCCAAGTTGAACCAGAAACACAAATAGTGGCCTATATTGATCCGCGAAATATAAAATCAAAAAGAGCTTTTGAAGCAGCGGGCTTTAAAAGAATTGGGAGATTAAAATATGATGCAGAGTCGGTGACAATGGATTATGTTTATATTCTTGATTGGCAAGCTTTAAATAAAATAACCCACGAGCGGGCAGACGCGGAATTATTTCCAAGTTCATCAATCAGCGGTTAATTCTTTCCTGCGTTTGTTTCCCGCGCTAAAATTGCCCCAAGTTCTCTTTCGGAAATTGTTTTTGTAGAACTTGCGCCAAAATAAAAATCAATTTCTTGGACGATAATTTGTTCATCCCGGATTTCAAACTTGGGAATGTCATAAGCTCCGGTGAAGCGGTGGGTAAGTGTTTCGGTGGCAAGCGAGCCGGCAGGAGAAAGCGTGTCTTTAATCATTTCTCGAAAGGGTGTTTGATGAGAGGAAGAGAATAATCTTGGTCGTAACTTAGAATACCGACGAGCGAGTTCGCCATTAGGTTGCCATTTTTCAAGCTGCCGATAGGTGGGGCGAATTTGAAGAATAAAATCAATTATCTCACTAGCGTCCCGTTGGTTGAAGCCAATATCTTCAAGAAGAAAACTCATTTGCGACTTAACTCTTACTTGCCCGCCCGGCGGCAAATTGGTTTTATAAAAATAGGCATAAAGGCTAAATATTTTTTGATATGCTTCGTCCATTTGCCCGACAAATTGAAAAACTAACTCAAATGCTTGAGGAAGGGGCAAGCCATTTTCTCCAAGTATGACTTTGAAACCATTTTTAACCGGGCGTGCCTGATTTGGCAATTCTTCTGCCGTTTCAATGATTTCAACCGGGGCGTTAAAAAATTTAGAAAGAACAGATTTATATGCGCCTTTGAATTTATTAAAAATAAGTTTTTCCCAAGGGGCAAGATGTTTTAAAACTGCCTTTGGTTCAAGTTCATTAATTGGAGTAAGATGCGGCGTCTCAGAAGCGGGATCAAAATCCATGATATGAATGTGCGGCGATTCAACAGAGGGCAGCCCTCGTGAACTGCCTCTTTCCAGCCTCTCTTCTTCATTTGCAAAGCCCCAGGCTCCCCAAATATGAATGTTTGGAGAAGGTTTTGCTTTTTGCAGGATTTGATATGCTTTTAGGCAGAGATCATGCAGGGTTGAAAAAACAGAATTTCTTTCATCTTCTGGAAGAGACGCTGTTTGAATGAAAGTGTTTACTTTGTTTTTCAGAGTCCACCATAAAACAATTTGCGCGGGGAATTTTTGGACATTCTTCATTTTTTCTGGAATTTGAAAATCGTTTCCTATGATTTCTTGTCCAGCTTTTGTAAAGGTTTGGGCATCAATTGTGGAAGAAATATGCGGGGTGGCGGGAACAGTTAACCAGGCTTCGCCAACTTCCGGTTCATGATTGTTAATAATGGCGCGGTGTGCATGAAGAGCTTCTTCATGAATATTTTTTCTTCTGTCTGTTCTTTGAACAATTGCCTTTGGGCATTCAACAGGAATGCCTGTTGAAAATATTTTCATTTGTTGAGTTAGCGTTTGCAGAATTTCATGACCGTGAGAATTTGCCATGATGGTTATTATAGCAGTGTTTATAATTCGTCCAACCCTTTTATTTTTTGTTAAAATTGTCCTCAATATGAAGAAACACGCGATTATTACTTGTTCAGATTCAAAACACGAAAGGTTTCTTCTTAATCACTGGTTAGTTTCTTTAAAAACTAATGTTAATTTGAAAAATGTTGATGTGCTGGTCATTGACTATGGTCTTTCTGGTGAAGTTGTACAAAAACTGAAAAAGCAAGGAGTTATCGTGCAGCAGGGTAGGGCTGGCGGTCATGTCGTGACGGCAAGATTTATTGATTTATTAAAAATTCTTGAACAAAGCAATTACGGTCAGGTTTTGTTTATTGATGGCGGCGACATTATTTTTCAAGAAGATATTCCTTTTTTGTTTGATGATAATAAAGATGTTTTCCGGGTGACAAAACTCAACACGGAAGTATTGTTTTTTGAATTTTTTATTCCCAAGTTTCAACCTAAAAGTTTTCAAAAAGAACTTTGGCGCGTTCTTAATAATAAGCCAGTGCTAAACGCCGGTGTGATATTTGCTCCGCGGCAAAAATTCATTAATCTCTGCCAAAAAATGGAGGAGCTTATTTCTAATAAAAACACTTATGGAGCAGATCAAATTATTTTTAATTATGTTTTACATAAAGATAAATTTGTGCTTTTAGATAAAAAATATAATTTTATGTTTGGGATTGAAAGGGAAGGTTTTTTAATCCGCAACGGAGTTTTTTTCCGAAAAAACGGGGAGAAAATTGCTATAGCCCACAATGCCGGCCATGAGAATTTTTTGCGGCCAATTGCCAATTTTGGTTTTGGGAAAAACTGTAATAAATTGAAACCCGTGATTTATTATGGCAGAAAAATTCTATTTTTATTTTTTGGCTTAATTAAAAATATCCAGAAAAACTTGTTTAACTTTTTCTGCTAAAATATCCCCATGGTAAATAATATTGTTTTTGGATTTTTGGATGAAAGTCCATCTCTTTCTGATGACACATTTTTCTTTTGTGTTGACATTGTTTCAACAAGCGAAAAAATAAATAAAAATCTTCAGAAGATATTAAAAAACGCTCGTCACAAAATTGTCAAAAAGAAATTAAAACAACTTTCAGAATTAAAATTTTACAATTCAGATGAAAAAACAAAAATGTATATTCTTTCCCAAATTGCAAAATGTGACGTTGAAATCGTTGTTTTAATTCTTGATAAGGATAGACGCAAAATTATTGACACGCCGGAAAATTACGGAATAGTAGTTGGGGTGGCGATTGTTGAGTTTTTGAAACTTCATTCTTCGTTAAGCCTAACAATTGATAAAAAATTCACAAATTTAAACCAGCAAAATGATTTTCTTCAAAATTGTCAGAATGTAATAAACAAGTTGTCCCCAAAAGGGAAAAATGTTTTTTTCAACCCGCCGATTGACAGTCGAAAAGAAAGTAATGTCCAGCTCGCAGATTTTGTTGCTGGTGCATTTAATGCAAAATATAATAAACAAGAAGCGCGATATTGGGAGGTAATTAAAAATATAATTAAAATTGAGAAAGTCGTGAAATGGACAGAAATCAAAAAAAGAATAATGAACCCTGCGTTCTGATTCTCACTCCGCCAAGGGCGGAGATTAAGGCAACCTTACGGTAGCCTGGAAGCATCAGGACTTACTCATTATTCTTGATTTATTATATCATGATTTGTCAATAAAATTATGAACCTATCATGCGGTGTCGCTGGTTTTCCTAACGTAGGTAAATCTACCTTATTTAATGCAGTGCTGAAAAAGCAGCTGGCATTTATTGCCAATTATCCGTTTGCCACGATTGAGCCGAATGAAGGAATCGTGGAGGTGAAAGATGCGCGGGTGGATAAGCTTTTTGAAATGAGTAAATCCGCCAAAAAAATCTATTCCACGGTAAAGCTCATTGATATCGCCGGGCTTGTTAAAGGCGCATCAACCGGCGCGGGTTTGGGAAACAAATTTTTGGCACACATTCGTGAAGTTGATTTAATCCTTTTTGTCTTGCGGGGGTTTAACGATGAAAACGTTATTCGTGAGGGTTCAACGTCTCCGAGTGATGATTTGGAAGTTTTGAAAACTGAATTATGTTTGAAGGATCTTGAAACTGTAGAAAAAGCGAAGAGTGAAAAGCGAAAAGTGAAAAACGAAAAACTTGATTCAGTTTTGGCAAAAATTACGCACGCATTAAATAATAATAAATTAATTTCACAAATTGATTTGTCAGATGAGGAAAGAAAAGAAATTAAAGAATATTGTTTTTTGACAAATAAACCATACATGATTCTCATCAATATTGATGAGAATCAAATTTCCAATTTCCAATTTCCAATTTCCAAACAAATAGGAAAAGAAGAGGCGTATTTAGTTTCAGCGAAGATTGAGAATGAACTGGCAAGCTTGTCAGATGAAGAGCAGAAGGAATACTTATCATCTTTGGGGCTAAAAGAGGCGCCGCTGACACACGTGATCCGCGCGGCGTTTAACAAGCTTAATTTGATTCAATTTTTCACAACAGGAATTGATGAAACGCGAAGTTGGACAATTGTAAATGGCAGTAAGGCGCCACAGGCGGCTGGTACGATTCACACCGATTTTGAAAAAGGATTTATTAAAGCCGAGGTTGTAAGTTACGGGGATTTTGTAAAATACGAAGGGTGGGTGAAATGCAAGGAGTCGGGGAAATTGCGGATAGAAGGCCGCGAATATATTATGAAAGACGGAGATATTGCAGAGTTTCGTTTTAACTGATATAATGCAACTATATTGTTTCATTGTTCGATTGCTGCATTGCTAAAATGACAAAAAAGGCATAATCGGGCAATAAATATAATAGCGTGTAAGAGAAATTATGCAACGAAAGTATGAGTTAACATTAGTTTTTAACCCCACCCTTTCTTCAGAAAAAAGGGAAGAAATCAAGAAAAAAGTTTTAGGTACAGTTAAGTCTTCTTCAAGTGAAGATTTGGGCGCCCTTGACTTGGCATACCCAATAAAAAAACAAGCAAAAGGGTATTTTTTAAGATTGTCTTTTGAATCTCTTCCGGAAAACACAGTGAAAATTAAAGAAAATTTAAAAATAACCGAGGGGGTACTTAGATACCTTTTAATTAAGAAATAAATTCGAAGCACGAAATCCGAAATCCGAAACAAATTCAAATGACTAAAATTCTAAATTCAAAACATTTTTTCAAGAATTTGAATTTTTAATTTTGAACATTGTTTCGAGTTTCGTCATTCGAATTTCGAATTTTGTTACAAATTGTCATCAAGATCTTTGAATAAAGTCATGTTAATTGGGAATTTAACCCGCGATCCGGAGTTGAGATATACGCCAAGCGGTTCTCCAGTTGCCACTTTTGGGTTGGCAACAAACCGAAGTTGGATGCCGGAAGGGGCAACGGAACGCCGTGAGGAAACAGAATTTCATCGAATTGTTGCCTGGAGCAAGCTGGCAGAACTTTGTTCCCAGCTTCTTTATAAAGGAGTTAAAGTTTATGTTGAAGGCCGCTTGCAAACTCGAACTTGGACAGGCCAAGACGGCGTGGTTCACACCACGACTGAAATTGTGATTGACGATATGATTGTCCTTGATAAAAAAGGCGATCGTGAAATCCGAGCCGCAGCTCACGCCGCCGCGCAAGCTACAGCGCCAGCCGCACCGGTTTCCAATGTGACAGATGACAACAAAAACGTAAGTTTGAGCAAGAAGGAAGAGAAAAAAGAGGAAAAAAAGGAAACAGAAGAAAAACCGGAAAAAGAAGAAGAGAAAAAGGAAGAAAAAAAAGATGAAAATGTAAATCCAGAAGATATACCGTTCTAAATTAAATCAAAAATCAAATATCAAAAATCAAAATTATAAAAATTTTGCATTTGAAATTTGCATTTTGAATTAGTTTTTGGCCAAGATTCCACTCAACAGACTGAAAAGATTTAAAAAAATTTGTTTTTTTTGTTCCGAAAAAATAGAGCCGGATTATAAAACGCCGGAAAATTTACGAAAATATATTTCTGAGCGTGGAAAAATGGTTAGCCGCGAAAGAAATGGAAATTGTGCGAAACATCAGAGAAGATTAACAACGGCAATCGAAAGAGCAAGATACTTAGCATTGCTACCATTTATTAAGAATAAATAATTCTATAAAGATAATTTGAAATTTAAAATTCGAAATTTGATTTGATTCCAAATTGAAAATTTCAAATTTTAAACTACTTCACTCTGCCCGTTCACACTTCAATCTCTCTTTCTATCCCAGCCCATTCCAGTTTAAGTTTTTTAAAAAAACTTGGAGAAACAGTTTTGGCTGATGAAGACATCTTGGAATATCAAGACAATGCTAACCGAGTAAAAATCGATCTTGGAGCATCAAAAACATTAACTAAAGCCATTGGTGAGGCAGTTTGCGAAAACGAGGTGATAGCAAAGGGGAGCGTTGGTCTGATTTTTAAAAAAACAATTTTAATAAAATCTTCAATCAAAGGAAGAGTCAGCGAAATTGATTTAACGTCGAGAACTCTTTATATAACCCGTGACTCGGGGAAAAAAACTCTGAAAAGCCCAGTTTCAGGCAAACTTAAGGAAGTTGATGATAAAAAAATCGTGATTGAATTTAAGGGCGAAGAAATTAAGTCAATTAAATCAAAAGGGGAAATTTTTGTGGCGGAAATGAAAAAAATCGCCGCAGCAGATGATGAAGTTGATAGCAATTTAATTACTGATGAGCTTGAGGGGAAAATAATTGTCGGTGGACATTTTTCAATGAGCGATTTAAATCGCGCAATGGCAGTTGGAGTGAGAGGAGTGATTGCGACAAAAATTTCTGACGATAATTTTGAGCGCTTCGGCACTCCAAAAACTTTAACAATAGGAAAGGTCAAAAATAACATTTTTTTATCGATGGCCGTCATTGACAGCGCCAATTTTGAAAAGCTGGCGAAGCATAAAGGTAAACTCAATTTTAACGGAGAATCAGGTATAATAATTATTCCTAGCTAAAAAAATATGAAACTTTCTTTAATTAGAAATATTATCTTAATATTAAGCGTTTTTGTTATTGGTTTTGGGGTTGGAAATCGTTACGGAAACTATCAATTAAGCTTGCAGCTTAAAAACTATCGGCCTCAAGTTCAAATTACTCGTCAAGACCCGCCACCTGCCATAACAAATATTGATTTTTCCGGCTTTTGGGATGTTTGGCAAAAAGTGAGCCGAAAATATGTTGATCAAACAAAGATTAATTCTCAGAAGATGGTGGATGGTGCAATTTCCGGAATGGTTGCCGCGCTTGGCGATCCATACACGGTTTATCTTCCGCCTGAGGCCAATAAGGCGGCAAAAGAAGACTTAAACGGGGTGAGTTTTGATGGAATTGGAGCACAACTTGGGTTAAATGGGAAGAATGTCGTGGTTATTGCCCCGCTTGCCGAGACCCCGGCGGAAAAAGCAGGAATTCGCGCCGGAGATCATATTTACAAAGTCAACAATGAAGTCGTTGATGGTAAGAGTTTGCCTGAAGTAGTGGCCAAAATCAGAGGGCCAAAAGGATCAAAGGTTAGATTGATCGTCTACCGCGATGGAGTTAAAAAGCCGATTGCATATGACATTACGCGCGCGACAATTATTGTTAAAACCGTGACGGTGCTTTTTATTAAAGACAAAAATAATAATGAATTTGCTCATCTAAAGCTGTCAAAATTTGGTGATAAAACCGATGATGAATGGCTGGCGGCTGTTGCTCAGATAAATGAACGAAAACAAGAAATTAAAGGCGTAATTCTTGATTTAAGAAATAATCCCGGCGGATATTTGAATGGTTCAGTTTTTGTGGCGAGTGAATTCCTGCCTCAAGGAACAAAAATTGTCACTCAGCATAGTTCGCTTGAAGGAGATAAAATATACAATGTCAATAGGAAAGGATCGCTTTTAGACACTCCTCTTGTTGTTTTAATTAACAAAGGATCAGCTTCAGCGTCGGAAATTGTTGCCGGGGCTTTAAAAGATAATAAAAGGGCAAGTCTTCTCGGTGAAAAAAGTTTTGGAAAGGGGAGTGTTCAGGAAGCGGAAGATTTAACAGGGGGAGCCGGGCTTCATGTCACAATTGCCAAATGGCTTATGCCGGGCGGGCAATGGATTAATGGCCGCGGAATTGAACCAGACATTTCTGTCAAAAACGATGAGAAAAAATTAAAAGAAGATAAACAGCTGGAAAAAGCAATGGAAACACTAACCAATAGTAGCCGATAAAAGCAATTTGAAATTTGAAATCAATTCATTAAAAATTGATTATAAATTAAAAATTAAAAATTCTATGAAAAGGATTCTTACTTTTCTCTCCTTCCTCGTCGTTATCGTGGCGTTTTTTGTGAGCTCTGGACTTTTTCAGATTAACTGGCAAAAAATTGGGATTAAAAAACCAACATTTATTCAAGAGAATGTTGATAAAGTGAAAGTTATAAATGAAGAAAACTGGGTGATTGATATTGTGAAAAAAAGTTCGCCCTCGGTTGTGACCATTGGAATTGTAAAAAATCAGGCAGTTATTGAAAATTCCGTCGATCCTTTTTTTGATCCTTTTAATTTTTTTAACTCACCGCAGGCGACGCCTTCCAACAAAAAAATTGAACAAGACATCGGTACAGGTTTTATTATCGCAAAAGAGGGATTAATTGTCACCAATAAACACGTTGTGTCTGAAACAGGTGTTAAATATCAAGTGTTTTTAAAAGATGATAAGGAAGCTTGCAATGTTGAAAAAATATATCGCGATCCGGCAAACGATTTGGCAATTATAAAAATTGACCCTCCAGCAAGAGGGCTCATACCTCTTCGGCTTGGTGATTCATCACGGCTTCAAGTTGGTCAATTTGTTGTTGCAATTGGAACGGCGCTTGGGGAATTTAGAAACACGGTGACAACAGGTGTGATTTCAGGCTTGGGACGAGGAATTACGGCCGGCACACCATTTGGTGAATCAGAGAGATTGGACAATGTGATCCAAACCGATGCGGCAATCAATCCGGGAAATTCAGGCGGACCGTTAATAAACATCTCGGGCGAAGTGATTGGAGTGAATGCGGCCGTTGCTCAAGACGGACAAAATGTTGGGTTTGCACTGCCAATAAACATTGTTAAAGAATCTTTAAGTAATTTCAATTCCACCGGAAAATTTTCCCGCCCTTTTTTAGGAGTGCAATATCGTATGGTGACGCGAAAAGTGGCGCTTCTTAATGAATTGCCGGAAGGCGCGTATGTTGAACAAGTGGTTGAAGATTCTCCTGCTCAAAAAGCGGGGATTCGAGAAGGCGACATTATCACGAAAATTGATGGAAAAAAGATAGACACGACAAAAGATACTGGCCTTACAGCCTTGATTTCAGGAAAAAAAGTGGGGGACAGCGTGACGCTTGATATTGTTCGGGACGAGGAAAAAAAGACAGTGAATGTAGTTTTAGGTGAGGCAAGCGAGTAATACTAAGATTAAAAATCAAAAATCAAAAATAAAAATTAAGGTAGATTATTTTAAAATATATCGCGAAGTCGCGTCTGACGCGACAAAGCGATACCAAAATTTTGATCTTTGATTTTTGCATTTTGATTTAATTATTGTTGGATGGCATTAGTTAGTATTTGATAGTATTTAGTGGTTAAAATAGATAAAATATGATACAATTATCTTGTTATGAAATCAGATATTCACCCGAAGTATTACGATGACTGTAAAGTTTCCTGCATCTGCGGAAATTCATTTACAACGGGTTCAACCAAACCAACAATCCGTGTAGAAATTTGTTCAAAATGCCATCCGTTTTATACCGGCCAGCAAAAATTTGTGGATTCAATGGGACGCGTGGAACGATTTGCCAAATCTCAAAAAACCGCTATCGCATATAAACTGGTTAAAAAAGCCAAGGTTGAGGCGCAAAAACAGCAAATAGCAAAATCAAAAACCGGGCCAAAGACGTTAAAAGAAATGCTGATGGCGGGTAAAGAATAAATTAAAAATTAAAAATTACCTGCCCGCAAATGCCTGAGCATTGCGATGGCGGGCGGGCGAATTACGAATTAAGAAACCGAAAGGTTTCTTTTTTTATGCTTTTTCTGCCATCCCCGCCAACTATACTATTCGTATTGGAAATTACGAAAGTATAACTCCGTCTAAACTGATTTTGCAATCTAAATTAAAGAAAATAATTGCAAAATACAGTAAGACGGGTATATATTATTTTTATAATAAATGAGCGGGGATCTAGTCTTTTTATTTAAATGGTAGAATATAAATTATGGACGAGTTACAGATACAGCTTCAACAACTAGATAAAAAAATTAACGAAGCCCGCGCCATGTTGGCGGATTCTGCCATGGCGGAAATGGCGCGCGAGGAATTGAAAAAATTGGATGAGGAAAAGCTGGCGCTGATGGCGTCGATGGAATATATGAACAATCCAATTTCCGCAGGGAACGGTCGCGACCGTTCCCTACCAGAAGATATGGGCGCTCGCAATGTCATCTTGGAAATTCGAGCCGGAGTGGGAGGAGAGGAATCAAAAATTTGGGCTGCGGATTTAATCCGCATGTACTCTAAATTTGCTGAATCAAAAAAATGGAAAGTTGAAAATATTGATGAAGGAGTTATTAAAATAATCGGCCGTGGGGCATATGCCGCTTTTAAATATGAAGGTGGAATTCACCGCGTGCAACGAGTTCCCACCACGGAAAAATCCGGCCGCATCCATACTTCGGTTTCTTCGGTTGCCGTCATGCCAGAGCTTACCGATATTGATTTTAAGCTTGATGAATCAGAAATTGAATTTCAAGCATACAGAAGCGGCGGCAAGGGCGGTCAAAACGTTAATAAGGTTTCAACGGCTGTTCGCCTCACTCATAAGCCAACCGGCATTGTTGTCACTTGTCAAACCGAGCGCTATCAGCATCAAAATAGAATGTATGCGCTTGAAATGCTTCGGGCTAAGCTTTGGGAAATCGAAGAAGAAAAGCGGGAAAAAGAAGTTGGCGCCACGCGGAAAATTCAAATTGGACGCGGTATGCGCAACGAAAAAATCAGAACGTATAATTTTTTGCAAGACCGCGTGACAGACCACCGAATTGGAGTGAGTTTTCACAATTTGCCAAAGATACTTGATGGGGGGCTGGATGATGTAGTTAAAACACTGCATGATTATGAGATAAACAATGAGGAAATTTAAAAATAAAAGATAAAAAATAAAAAATGCAAATAAAAAAGTCTTAAATTATTTTCCTTTCAAAGTTAATAAACTTTTTCCTAAAATTTTCACCAATTCATCTGTTTCTTTTATTATTTCGTTTATTTCGACGATAAGCTGCGCATCTAAATCTCTTGCTAAAGCCAACCAAAATTTTGACTCGTTACCACTTTTCAAGGCGATATGCAAATAATTAATAAAATCTTTTCTGGAAGAAGCCGCTTGCGCCTCGATGATATTTGCCCCGATTGACGTTATTGCGCGAATTAATTGATCGGTAATTACCCACGCGGCTCTTGTCTTTGAAAATTTATTTGATAGTTGAATTGTACGTCTGGCTAAGTTGAATGCCCGCAGTTTTATTTGTTGTTTAAAATCATTTTTATCCATAATTATTAATTTTAAATTGTATTTTTTCTCTTTTATTTTTTATTTTTTAACTTATAAAAAGGGTGATAATGTATCCTGTGTTCTGCCACCCAGATCCCCCCAAAAATCAACAAGCTTCCCACCACAAATTCCCAAGTGATAGTTTCTCCAAGAAGCGGCACGGCGATTAAAACGCCAGCGATTGGGTCAATGTATGTGAAAATGCTTGACTCTTGGGCCGTGATTTTGGAGAGGCCGTAAATATAAAAACAATAAGCAATTAATGAGGAAAAAATTGAACCAAAAATAATGCCAATTAAAGGTTGAGTTTGAAGAAGGGAATCCGGGGAGAAGCCTGGATCTATGATTTCAGGCAACATAAACGGAAAAAAAGTCACGGTGCCGATTAAAAACATCCAAAAAGTCAGTACAAATGGATCGAGTTTTTGATGGTCGTTCATTAATTTTTTCGCTACAATGGTTTGCCCCACCGCGGCCAGTGTTGCCAGAAATATTAAAAAATCTCCTATAATTTCAGGTGTGTAGCCGCGCTGTAAAGCCGGCACGCCGACAATTAAACCGATGCCAAGCGCGCCCAAAAAAAGCCCGATTAATTTATTAAGTTTAATTTTTTCGCCAAGGGTAAAAACTGCCAGAATAAAAATAATTAAAGGCTGAGTGGAGGCAATGACCGGAGCATTAATTGCCTTGCCGGTTTTAAGTCCAAAAAAGAAAAAAGTAATGTTTAGCGAAACGCCGAAAAACCCAACTAAAAAAATTTTGGGAAAATCATGTTTATCAAAATTAAATATTTTTGACCTGAGAAACAAAAACAAAATAAAAGCGGCAATGTAAAACCTAATAAAAGCCAATGTGAAAAGAGGAGTGGTTTGAAGAGACCACTTAAAAATCGGGGAAGCGGCGCCCCAGATGATGTTGGCAACGATGAGCGCGAAAACGGGCAAGCTTAAATTTCTAATTTCTAATTTCTAATTTCTAAATAATTTCAAATATTAAATTTTAAATTATTAAAAATTTTTTGAAAATTTGCATTTGTTTTAATATTTGTTTTGAATTTAGAGTTTAGGATTTCGAATTTAAAGCAATAATTGCTTCTTCAGTGTCCTTACAAAATATTTGCGAGCGGGAGATTAAATTTTTCATCGTAAAACCACCTTTGCTAATTTCTTCTGGTCCTGCAATTATTGCGACCGGAATTCCTTTGCGGTCGGCATATTTCAGCTGTTTATCAAGGCGCGCCTCGGCATCCGGATAAATTTCCGTGTTAATTCTTTTTTCCCTTAATTTTTTTCCAATTTCAAGTGATTTATTAAGAAGTTCAGGATTAAAAACTGTCACAAGTACTTTTCCTCCGGTTTTCTCTTCGGGGATTAATTTAAAGTATTCTGCCGCCTCGAGAGTGCGGTCAAAACCAAATGCAATGCCGGTTGCCCCAATGTCTTGCCCTGAAATGCTTTTCAGCATTCCGTCATATCTTTCTCCCCCCCCAACTGATCCGCCAAATGAGGCGGTGGAATATTCCGGAATCACCATTTCCCAAATCGGTCCCTCTGAATACGAGAACGACCGTGCAAGGGTTGGCTCAAAACAAAAACTATCTTCTGAAAATCCCGAGTTTTTTAAATAAGCAAAAATTGTTTTTAAAGTTTCATCTGGTTTTAAATTTTCAATTTGGTCAAAATACTCTTTGGCTTGTGTTTCGGAAAATCCTTTTTCCTGCATCTCTTTTAGAACCCCGTCTTTTTTGATTTTTTTCAATTTGTCAACTGCGGCAATCGCCGGATAGGGAATCCCTTTTAATAAATTTCGATTATTAATCAATGCTTTTGGTTTTTTAAAACCAAGTGTTTGATAAAGGTCAAGGCTTATCGCAATGCATTCGGCATCGGCCAGGGGCGATTTAATGCCAAAAATGTCAATGTCAGCTTGGGTGAATTCCCGGTATCTTCCTTTTTGCGGCTTTTCCGCGCGGAAGCAAGGTTGAATTTGATATCTCCGAAAGGGGAGCGCGAGGCGATTAAAATATTCAGCAATCACCCGGCAAGTGGGCACGGTTTGGTCGTAGCGCAGGGCCACGTCCCGCCCCCCTGGATCTTTAAATTTAAAAAACATTTTTTCATCTTCCCCAATTTGGCCGGCAAAAAGCTCCAATGGTTCAAGCGTTGGCGTCTCCAGCGGTTCATATCCCCATTTTTCAAACACGCCGACCATCTGGTTTCTCAACCACTGCCTTTTTTTTGCCTCACGGGGCAAAAAATCACGAAAGCCTTTAAGTGTTTGAAGAGTCATGGGATTAATTATAAATTAAAAATTACGAATTACGAATTGAATAAATCGAATTCTTTGATTTTTAATTTCTCGTCAATTATAAAACCAGTTAGCTCGTCAAATTTTTCACCATTGGCGACAAACGGCAAATTTTGTAAAATCTTTTTTGAGCCGATCATCACAGCATCATGTGAAATAATTAAGGCAGACTCATTATCTTTTAATTCGCCAAATGTTTCCTTGATAAGGCTACCCAATTCTTGTGACCTTGTTTTTAACAAATCAATTAATTCTGAAAAATTGAAAATAGCTTCAAAAGTTCCAGCTTTTTGATTTTGCCGCCTTTTTTCCAGAACTTTTTCTTTTTGTTCTTTTGTCCAGTTAATCACGCTTGCTCGTTTATCAATTTCTGGATCACAATTGCTGAGCAGTTTAGCCGTTTCTATTGCCCGTTTAACTGGTGATGAAATAATAATTGTAAATTTTGGTAATTTTTCTTTTAATTTCTCGGCTTTTAAAATCCCACTTTCGGTTAACTTCTTCTCATTTTCGTCCCAATGAGCATGTCTTAAAACAAAAATTTGTTTCATATAGTGAATTAATTTTAACATGATTATTATTTTCCTTGCCAGAAAATAATTTTGCGTTCTGCAAAAAGGAAAACTTGATTAATTGTGAATCCAAGCAAACCAGTTATTAGAATTGTCGCGTACAGTTCAGTTGTTTTATAAATTAATTGCGAATCAATAATTCGTTTGCCCAACCCAAAATTTGTGCCAACTGACATTTCCGCCACAATCACCACAATAAATGCAAGTGAATATGCCACCCGCGCTCCGATAAAAATTTGCGGCAAAGTTTCTGGGATTATAACTTTTGAAAATAAAGTCCAATTATTTGGTTTCATGATTCTTGCGGCTTGGAGTCGCAGTTTTTTGCAAGAGCGGACCCCGGCCGTGGAATTAATCACTAGCGTCAAAGTGGCCACCCAAGCGGCGGTCGCGATTTTTGCCTCTTCCCCAATGCCAAAAAATATCATAAAAAGAGGAAAAAGAGCAGTGGCGGGAATATTTCTGAAAAAATTAATTGTGAATTCAAATTCGTCATAAACATTTTGCGAATACCCCATGAAAAGTCCAAGTGGAATGCCAATACAACAAGCAATTGCGAAACCAATTGTCGTTCGCGTTAATGTCCATGCTGTGTCAACGAGTAAATTGCCCGCAGTTAGCATTTTAATTAATTCACGAGTCACCGCGACTGGCGGTGGAAGAAAAAAAGAATTGATCAAGCCAAAAGACGTGCCAGCGGTCCAAAAAACAGCAATTAAAAAAGGAATAAGTAGGCAGGTTCTTAATTTATTCTTCATATTCAAAAAGGTTTAAAATGCGACTGCGAATTTCCAAAAAGTCGTCGCTTTTTAAACATTCAAAATTTCTCGGCCTTTTAAGGTTGACATTAATAATTCCCTTAATTCGACTTGGTTTGTTTGACATCACAATGATTTGGTCGGCCAAAAATACAGTTTCGTCAATGTCATGGCTGACAAATAAAACTGTTTTTTTTGTTTCTTCCCAAATTTTCATAAGCTCCATTTCCATTTTTCTTGCGGTAGAGTAGTCCAATGCGCTAAACGGTTCATCCATGAGCAAAATGTCCGGATCATATGCAAATGTGCGACAGATTGAAGTTAATTGTTTCATGCCACCGGATAAGTTGCAAAAATATGCGTCGCGAAAATTTTCCAAATTCACATTATTTAACAGTTTTTCTACAATTTTTGATTTATTCGGCGAAAATAGCGCAACGTTTTCAAATGTTGTTTGCCATGGGAGCATAGAATCATTGACATTCTGAAACACAAAGCCAATTTTCGGAGAAACGCTTGCATCAATCGAGAAATTTCCCGATGTCTGCTTCTCAAGCCCCGCCAAAATTGAAAGAAGGGTGCTTTTGCCGCAACCGTTTGGCCCAAAAATTGTCACAAACTTACCGCGCTCCACATTAAAACTAATGTTATCTAAAACATCTAATTTTTTTATTTGCTTTGATAGATTATTGATTTTAAGCATATTATTTAATTAGATCTTCAAGTTTGACTTTTTTTTCCAGCAATTTTTCGTTATAAAACAAATCAATCATTTTCTGAAAATCTGTCGAATTAATTTCACTGGCTTTTAGAGTGTTGGGAAGTGGTAATTTTTCCAGCACTTTTTTATCCGTGATTGGCGAATATTTTAAAAGTGACAGTTTCGCCTCCTGCGGATTATTCCGCATAAATTCAGCTGCCTCATTCATGGCTTTTTCCACGGCGGCGGCTTCGTCAGGACGATTCTTGATAAACGCACGGCTTAAAGAAGATGTTCCGGCAAGCCACGGGTTTAAAACTTCTTTTTCAATCGGTGCTTTCACCAAAAATTTTGTTTTTCCGGATAGTTCGCCAATTGTGCCATATGGTTCATAGATGGAAACCGCATCCACACTTCCATTCTCCAAAGCTTGAAGCTGCAGCCCGGCTGCCATTTCGATGATCTCAGTGTTTTCGTCATATGCATTATTTTTTTGGAGATACACGCGAATAAGCGTTTTATTGGTTGCACCAGGAAAACACGCAATCTTTTTGCCTTTTAAATCAGCCACTTTTTTTATTTCTGAATCTGATTTAACGATCAGCGAGGTGGTGGAATATTTTTTGCCGTCATATAAATTCATTTGAATGGCTTTGATTTTGTTTGGCGTTTTGCTTGTCAAGGTGGCCATAACAAATGTAGACGTGCCGATTTCCGCATCAATTGCGCCAGAAACCAAACTTTCGGCCAGCGGGTTGCTTGACTCAAACTTAATTAATTCAACTTTGACGCCATTTTTATCAAAATATCCTTTATCTTGGGCGACAAACAAAGCTAAACTGCCTGAAATTGGCAAATAGCCAAATTTCACGGGTTTGGTTTGCTGTTTTTTGGTGGGGGTTTTTAGGAAAAAGATTCCCATTCCAATGGCAGCAATTAGAAAAAAAGTAAAAAACAAAAATTTATATTTAGACATTTTTTATAATAAATAATTCTCAAAAATTAATTGGCAGTATTAATTTTTCAGAAATTATTTATTTGATTAATTGATAAATTTCATTAATAGGTTTTCTTTTTGGTTTAATTAATTCTTTTGCCGGGTAGCCAATTGGAATAATTACCCTTGGCTGCCAATTGTCTTGCCAGTCAATGCCGTATTTTGCCAGAATTTCTTTTAATTCATCTCTAATGTAAAGAGGTGAACAAATCCATGCGCTTCCTAAACCTAATGCTTCGGACGCAAGCATAATCGAATATGCCGCGTTTGCCACGCCCTGTTCTTCTTTGATTGTCAAGTACCCCATTTTTGATGAACAAATTCTTAACAATCCTGCATTAAAATTTGTTTAAATTTAACTGGACTCATTTTTAATTTGGTAACAATTCTATCATTGTTGTAATAACTCACATGTCAAGTACCCCATTTTTGATGAACAAATTCTTAACAATCCTGCATTAAAATTTGTTTAAATTTAACTGGACTCATTTTTAATTTGGTAACAATTCTATCATTGTTGTAATAACTCACATAACCATAAATGTATT
>JBGSIU010000006.1:0-17262 GCA_041742375.1 Patescibacteria group bacterium | reverse complement strand
ACGATAAAAGAGTGTTGGCCTCTTTTTGAGAATTTGGGCAGTAATCATATACCTTTTATCGTATCAAAAACGTTTGGCGTTTTCAAAATTCTATCAAGTTGTTAAAGAGCAATTTGCTTATTTTGCAATATGTCTATTATTTATCCGCGGCTATTTCATCATCTACTTTTTTCTTTTGTCAGCAACATTTTTTTCATATTTCCGCCTCAAAAGTTGTCTTTGACAAATCGGGAAACATGCGTTAAATTACAAAATTAAGACTTCAGGTTTTCTGCCCTGTTAGGAATCTGAGATCTTTCACAAAAGGCATCACTATTCGTAGCATTATTCTCAAGTCCGCTAACGGTAGTGATGCTTTTTTATAGCAATTTCTTAACGATCCGCCTCTGGTGGAGAGTTTAGAAATTGCATACCCGCCGACCAAGCGCCCCTCAAAAGCGTGTGCGAATAGCACATTAAAAGCTTTTGAGGTAAGCTTAGGCGGGTTACTCAATATTTTTGTTAACGAATTTAGCCTTCTCTTAAATTCAGGCGGATTACCTATTTTTCCCTCTACGATGGATTTCCTCATTTCTTCTCGTTTCTTTTATTTTTCTGATTATACCTCCCCCTGTCAACCGCGTCAACCTATAGCAAATATTACGCTGTAAAATTCAAAACCTATAGGAAAATTAAGTACAAAATTGATTAAGATATAAAATGTGGATAACTTGGGGACAAAAATTGCACACAACTATAAGATATAAAATCCCAAAACCACAAAATCCTAAAAACCTAAAATCCGAAAAACCCAAAAGAAAGTAAGTTTACAAGAAAAACAAAACTCGAAAAAAACAAACAATATTAAAGAAGAGGATAAAAAAGAATAACTCGCCAAAATTCAATAACTAACAATATCAATAGGTAAATTAATACATCATAAAATCATCTTTAGTGTCTTCTGTCCGCTTTAGGTTTTAGGATTTTTTGTTTTTTGGTCAATTTTATGACAAATTGAGGCAAAAATCTTTATTAACTCCTCTGTTTCTTGCAGAAGCAGGTCTATTTTTTTTGATAATTCTTGATTGGATTCACAAATCAAAATCAACCAATATTGAGATTCTCTCGCCTCTTTTTTACAGACAGAAATTCTAAATTTAAATTCCCTTTCGCTTTCTGCTCCTCTTGCCTCTCTATAGTTAGCACCGACCGATGTTCCCGATTTTAATATTTGGCCTCCAAGATGAAAATTGATAGGGTTTTTTGACAGTTCTTTTACAAGCCTGATAATTTGTCCAGCGTATAAAAGTGTTCGAATTTCTAGATCCTGAGGTTGCTTATTTTCCATATTTTTCTGTATTCGGATCTTCGATTTTTAGGTTTTTAAATATTGGTAAGTACTATTTAGTATTACTTAGTACCTCTTTGATATTCTTCAAATTTTCTGCGCTCATCACTTTTTTAAATCCCAAGCGTTTTGCTTCCTTCAAACGAAGTGATTCATTGTTCACTTTTCGCAAATCTCCAAGAAGCCCAAGTTCGCCATAACACACTGCATCAAACGCGATCCCTTTCACTGAAGAAACAAGCGCCAATGCGATTGCTAGATCTGCGGCCGGTTCTTGAATTTTTAAGCCTCCGGAAACCGAAACATAAACATCAAAATGGGAAAAATCAATATTCACAAACTTTTGCAAGATTGCCAAGATCACCTGGCAACGGTTAAAATCTAAGCCTGAAAACACGCGCCGCGGCATGGAAAATGAGGTGTAAACTGTAAGAGCCTGAATTTCGGCAAGCAATGGTCGTGTACCCTCAAGGGTACACGTTATTACCGCTCCTTGCTTGCCGCCCCGAACGAAGCCCGAGCTTGCCGAGGGCGAAGTGGGGCGACCAAGAAACAACTCCGAAGGATTTTTGACCTCCACCAGCCCCGCGTCCGCCATTTCAAAAATCCCCGCCTCATCAACCGGGCCAAATCGGTTCTTGGTGACGCGCAGAATTCTTAAATTTTGAAATCTCTCTCCTTCAAAATATAAAACCACATCAACCAAGTGTTCAAGAACTTTTGGGCCGGCAATTGCACCTTCCTTGGTGATTTGGCCAACCAGAAAAAGCGGAATTTTCTGATTTTTGCAAAAATTTGAAAGGCGATATGCGCACTCCCGAACCTGTCCGACTGATCCGGCAGTCCCAGTTAAGTCTTCTGTGTAAATTGTTTGTACAGAATCAATGATCAGCAGGTCTGGCTTTGCTGTTTCAATCACAGAAATAATCGCATCCACATTCGTGGCATTTAAAACCAATAAATTGTTCGATTGCTCCGTTGCTAAGTTTTTTTCCAGTTTTTCTGTATTAAAATTTATTTGGGATTTGGGATTTGAGATTTGGGATTTTGCCATTCGGTTATACCGAATGGCGATCTGTCCTTCTGACTCCTCTCCTGATACATAAAGTACAGTCTTTTGTATATTTTCTTTTTTGTTAGTATTGGATAGTATTTGATAGTATTGGTTAGTATTAGTTAGTATTTTTGCTATCTGCAATAGCAGTGTGCTTTTTCCCACTCCGGGTTCCCCGGCAATTAAAACCACGCTTCCCGCAACCATTCCTCCGCCCAAAACCCGATCAACCTCAGAAAACCCAGTGCTCATCCGCTCTTCTTTTTCATGCCTTATCTCCGAAATCCTCACTGGTTTTTTTGTTTCCCCCCGCTTTCCCTGATTTCCCTTATTCCCCCGATTACCCTGTCCTCCAACCTCCTCCACCTCTTCGACGAGGCTATTCCACTCCCCGCAATCCGGGCATTTACCCATCATCGCCGGCGATTTATATCCGCAACTTGAACAAACAAAGGATGTCCTGAATTTCATAAAACCTATTTTGTCAGACAATAGAGGATTTGTCAAAAAGATGTTATACTTTTTTTAATGTCCGACAATTTTCCATCCGCCGCAGGCTACGAATATCTTTTAACTTATAAACTGTCAATTGTTGTTTACGATTTAACTGTCCAGTTTACAAAACGCTGGATTAATTTGTATTCCCGCACTGGAGACCAAATGGTTCAGGCCGGAAGATCCGGCAAACAAAACATCGCCGAAGGCTTCAAACAAGTGAGTTTAAAAAGCTACATAAAATTAACAGGGGTTTCTCTCGGATCCGAAGAAGAACTTTTAAATGACGTGCAGGATTTTTCCCGCCAAAACGGGATAAAAGTCTACACCATTGCTCAGGCGAAGCAAATGCGGGAGGTGAGGGAGGTTTGGGAGTTAATTAATAACAACCTCCCCTACCGCCCTGACCACCCGCATCTTCTTCCCCAAGATAAAGAGAAAGCAGTTAACCTTATGCTCACGCTTTTAAATCAACTCACTTTTCTTTTGAGAAAACAGGTTAAATCCCTTGAAGAAAAATTTGTTCGTGAAGGCGGTTTTTCGGAAAATCTGCTGAAAAAACGCCTGAACGAACGAAAAAAAAATGAAAATTTTTATTAATTTCAAAGCTTATCCGTCTGGTTTGGGCTTAGCCCAAAGGGAACTCTTGGATTTTTTAGAGCAACAACCCCTCACCTCCCCTATCTCCCCTACCTCCCTTCATCTCATCGTTCCCGCGACCGAAATCCTTGAAATACACCAAAACTATTCTCTTCCTGTCTGGGCACAGCACTGCGACCCGGTGAAAACCACGCGGGCAACCGGCTGGGTAAGCGCTGAAATGCTCAAAGAAGCCGGCGCTGTCGGCACGCTTTTAAACCACTCCGAACACCGCCTGCCACCAAACGTCTTAAAAACCACTGTCGGGCTTTGCGCGAGGCACGCTCTCCAAACCATTATTTGCTGTCAAACAGTTGAAGAAGGAAAAACTTACGCCGCCTTGCGTCCAACTTACCTTGCCTTTGAGCCGCCGGAGCTCATTGCCAGCAAAACCGCCTCCGTTATCTCAAACCCAACCTCCCACACCTCCCTCACCTCCCTTATTTCCCTCGTCTCCCCTCTCCCCTTGGTGGTCGGCGCCGGCATCCGCACCCGTAAAGACATCAAAGAAGCCTCAAAACTGGGCGCCGCCGGAGTTCTCCTTTCTTCAGTTATCATGGAGGGAAACCAGAAGAATATCAAAAGATTACTTTTTGAAAATTAAAACCTCAAACATTGTCAAAATAGATAAAGTTGAACATAAAAACCACCCATAAATATACGCATTGGCAAGAGGAAAAGTTTACTTGACAGGGATAAACTTTTATGGTAAAGTTAACTCCATATGGATAAACAAATACTAAAAAATATTATTCGCGATTTTCAAAAATCTCCTCTCCCTGAATTGTATAAACGAGACCTTAATCTGCCGACTAAGACAAATGAGATTGTATCCGTCATTGGTGCCAGAAGAGCGGGAAAAACATGGATTCTTTTTTCAACTATCAAACAACTGCTTAAGGAAAAAACTGAAGCTGAAAGAATTGTTTATCTCAATTTTGAAGATGAACGTCTGTCGAATTTTCAACCTGAAGATTTTGATCTAATTCTTCAAGCCTATCAAGAACTATACCCAACGATTGATTTACGAAAAGCATACTTCTTCTTTGATGAAGTTCAAAATGCGCCTCTTTGGGAAAAGTTCATTCGCCGGCTTCACGATTCAATTTCACGCAAAATTTATATCACTGGTTCAAACTCCAAACTTCTCTCGCGCGAAATTGCCACTTCCCTTCGCGGCCGCACCATCGTTTTTGAAGTTTTTCCGCTTTCATTTAATGAATTTCTCACTTTTAATCAAATAAGTCCAGATCTATATCATTCGTCAACAAAAGCCAAAATGAACGTTTTATTTCTTGATTTCTTAAAACTTGGCAGTTTCCCGGCGGTAGCCCTTGAGAAAAATCCAGATATAAAAATTAAAATACTCCAAGAATATTTTAATGTCATGATTTACCAAGATTTGATTCAAAGATACAATATTAAAAACACTCCTCTCATTGATTATTTCATGAAACAACTTACCGCATCCCACGCAAAAGAATTTTCTGTTCACAAAATCTATAACGGCGCCAGATCATTGGGGCTTAAAACAAGAATTACTCCTCTTTACGAATATCTAAACTATGCTGAAGTGATTTATTTAAACGGCATTTTAAATAAATTCAGCTATTCTCTCCGCGCCCGCGCCCAAGCTGGTAAGAAAATATATTGCGTTGACAATGGTTTATTTAACGCGCTCACTTTTCAGTCTGAAATTCCCTGGGGGAAACTGCTGGAGGCGGCAGTTTTTTGGCACTTCAAAAGAACTGGAAAAGAGATTTACTATTTTAAAGATAAAGCCGGCGTAGAATGTGACTTTATTCTTTCCCCGAACGGCAAACCTCAGCAAGCTATTCAGGTTTGCTGGGATTTAAGAGACGAGGAAACAAAAAAACGGGAAGTGAGAGGCTTGCTGTCCTGCTGCCGTTTCTTAGGCCTGAAAAAAAGCCTGATTATCACCCATGAAGAAGAATACGAACTTGAAGAAAAAGGCGTCCAAATTTCCGTTCTGCCAGCCGTGAAGTTTTTACTTTCATGATGTTTTCTCCCCCTCCCTTCACCCTCCATACACATTTCTTAGGCAAAAAAATATTTTGCATAAACAATTATATATGTTATACTTATTTTCTATGAAAGTGTATTTTGGTGCACCAATTAGGGGGAAAAATACTTTTGAAGAAAACTATAAAAAAATATTTAACGAAATTAAAAAAATGGGGTATTCGTTAATTGATGACGAAATAATTACAATTCCTCCTGATAAATTCTTCTCTCAGCTAAATAAAGGCGGAGATAAATCAAATTCGGAATTATACGAAAAGAATATTGAGTTAATAAATAAGGCCGATATTAATGTTTTTGAGTGCTCCTTTAGAAGTACCACGGTTGGTTTTATGATTAATCAATCATTAGAATTTAGAAAACCAACAATCATTCTTTATCTTAAAGAATTCCTTCCTCATTTTTTCCTCGGAATAAAACATGATAAATTAATTGCTAACGAATATGATGATCAAAATTTAAATACTGTAATTAAAAAATGTCTTATTAAGGCACAAAATTTGAGAGACAAACGTTTTAATATGTTTATGAGCGATGAACTTCTGCGCTACCTTGATGATGCTGCAAACCGCGAAGGAGTTAATAAATCCACGTTTATCCGCAATCTACTACTGAGTCATCAAAAGAAATCTCAAAAATTATAATAATACCGCTTTTAACATGCCCATTTTTACTTTTATATTATTAGCAGTCGCTTTTACAGTTACAAACTGTATTATTTTTTTTATTTTTGAAAGGCAGTTTGAAGAAAAAGCTTTTGTTCAAATAAATAAAAGAAGAATTCATCATAGCCTTTTAGGTGTCGCCTTGATTATTATTGATTTGATAATAATTAAAAGTCCATATCGTTTTATAAGCGCCTTAGGATTGGGATTTTATATCGCACATGGAATTGAGGAGCTACATATCGGCCGGGTTAAATCTCTTCGAGCATTTTTTATCTTTATCACTGAACTTTATCCTACGAAATAAAAATTTGGCCGAAGGATTTCGCCGCAAAAAGCACGAAAAATAATCTTCTCTATTAATTTTATTAGTTAGTATTTGATAGTATTGGATAGTATTAGTTAGTATTTTCTAGCGGTATCCGATGAACTTCCCCGAAATTACCGGGGTGAGGCTGATTTTGCGGCGGGTTGATTCAATTGATTCAATTTGGCATTTAACTTTTTCTCCGATATTAAATTGTTTTGCCGGCGGAACTTTGGAAATATGAATTAAGCCTTCAACTCCCCCGGGAAGCGAAACAAAAATGCCATATTCCGAAATGCGGCTCACTTGGCCTTCCACTTTCTGGTCAATCTTGAAGGCGGCAGTGGCCTTAATCCATGGATCAGCTTTAAGCTGTTTAATCGAACAATTAAATTTTGCAGTTTTATCATCAACGCCCAATATTAAAACTTTAATTTTGTCTCCAACTTTCAAATATTGGTTAATGTCATCCACCTTGTCCCACGAAATTTCAGAAATATGCACTAAACCCTCAATGATCGTTTCCTTGACTGGTCCTTTTACCTTCTTCTTTTTTTCTACGTCTTGTTTTGAATTTTGATCATTCGAATTTGTCCCTCGACTTCGCTCGGGATGCTGAGCTTGTCGAAGCATTTCGGATTTCCCATCGTCTTCAACGATGGGTAGGTGGACTTTCACAAACGCCCCAAAATTGGTAATTCCCACAACATCAGCTGAATATTCCTGGCCGACCACAATCAGTTTTTTCAAGTCTTCACTTTTCTTGGAGTTTTCCTCCTGCAAAAACACCCTCTCGGAAAACACCAGCCGGTTTTCTCTTTGATTAACTTCAATCACTTTCACCTGAATCAAACGATTAATCATGTCTTGAGTTCGCGACATGCGGCTCGGATCCATTTGGGAAGAAGGCAAAAATCCCTGCAATCCTTCGGCGTGGCAGATGCAGCCGCCTTTGTTAAATTCGATTGTCCGGACTGTGACCGGCTGATCATGCTCCATGGCATCTTTAAATTTATTCCATTTCATCTCCATGGCATATTTGCGGATTGAAAGAATAAGCTGGCCTTGTTTATTTTCAGAAGACACAACATAGACGCGCGCATGATCACCGGGTTTAAATTGGTTAATTAAATCCTTAAAAAGGGCAAGCTCTTTATCCATGACAATGCCTTCAATTTTTGAGCCCACATCAATGCGGATTTCCTTTGGGGTGACGCGGGTGATTATGCCTTCTGTAAATTCTCCCCGCTTTGGCACTTTGAAGCCTGCGCCATAAACTTTCATCAGCTCATCCATTGTCTGGGGTTCGCGATTTATTGATGGCTTTACGGATTCCTCTGACTTCTCAGATATCTCTGATTTCTTACTTGAAGCAATTTTGCGCGGCATTTGTAGTGTTTCCTCCTATCTTCATATGTTGTCCATATTCTAACATGTCCCCTGAACTTTTTCAATCATCCACATGAATACACAATTTTTACGCTCTTCCCTCTCCTTTGAAAAACCTTGCCAGAAAGCTACAATCTGGAGCAATGAGTGCAGAAACATATTGTCAACACGGAAAGTTATTTGGTGGAGGCTGCGACAAAAGCTGTATTGCGCTGGCAGAAGATCAAAGGACTATTTTTGAACCAAATCAAATCCAAAATCTATCAGGTGAAAATTTATCAAAAGAAGAAAAAATTAATAAACTCGAAAAAATAATTTCTTTAGGAACTACTCTTGCCGCGCCGATTAATCGATGCTCAGCTAAATTAGAATTTGATCAACAACAAAAAGCCAATCAAGAAATGGTGATACAACATGGGTTTTAAAGCACAGTGTTATAATTATCTCCATGGAGCTTAAGCCGGCTATTGAATTAATCAAGCCAAAAGAAAAGTGGCAAAATCTTCATGAGCGCATCACTCTTCTTAAGGAAAAAACAAAAGACATCCCGGAATTTTCTTCTTTTGCTGATTTTCTTGATTTTTTTGGAGATGTTTCACCGGGAGTTCTGAATTTCTATTCTGAAGGCGGGGAATTAAATGAACAAATTAAATTTGTGGCAGATGCAGAACTTCCAGTTCATAATGCCAGAGAGCATGTGGCAAAAACTGTGGAAATGTGTATAAAAATGATTCCTGGACTAATTTCCTCGCGCAATATTTCCTCTTATGACGCAGAAAATTTGCTTTTAGCCGCGATCCTTCATGACACCGGCTGGCTTCTGCAAGAACAAGAAAAAGAAAAATATCCTCAAGGCGCAGCTCAAAAATTTTTAGTCCACAGCCAACAAAGCATTGATCTTGTTCCTGTTTTTCTGGAAACGTTTTTAGAAAAATATCGCAATTTCAAAAAGAATCCCGAATATAAATTCGATCAGCAAAGAATTCAAGAGATTCAAGCAATCATCTCCGGCACGGAATTCAACCCCATAAAAAGTGACAACATCTCCACTTTGATATTGGCAAAAGTTTTGCAAAATGCCGACTTCTTGTCATATTTTTGCAATCCTCATCACATTCCCCGTAACTCCCGAGGGCTTTTCAGAGAATTGCAAGTTCCTGCACCTGACGACCCGCGCACCCGTGCTTTTATTGAAGTGTTAAGAGAAAAAGAAGGTCAAGATTTTGCTGAACACTTAAAAACAAAGTTGGAACAAGGAAAATTACTAATGGGAGAACTTAAACCCGATCTGGGAAAAACAGAAGATAGGTTTATTGGGAGCGCTTTTTTGTCTCGCTTTTTCTGGAGAAGCGGAAACGGCTTGGAATTTTTAGAGGACTGGCATGGACAAAAAGGAAAAAATCCTGACAAAGATCAATATCTCACAAATATCGCCCGAGCCTCAAGCATCTACGATTTCGTCGAAATTAATCCTAATGCTAATATTACAAATTTTCTTGATGCTGCAGAACAAGCCGCAGAAGAATTGTCTTTGGAAGCTTTTATTGCTTCCCATCCAAGATTTAAAGATTTAGTAGATTTTCAAGGGTTACATAAATATGAACTTGATTATTGTGGAGAATACGAAAACGCCTATCTCGCCAGAATTCAAGAAATTCTCTCTCCTGCCACACCAGTAGCAGCTGAAGCTCAGCAAATTTCGACGCAAACTCCAATTCCTACTTGAAGATTTATTTCTGAGAAATTATTGGTTTGATTCCTTTACTAAGTAAGGAGTTATAAAATGGTTCAGAAAATTTATAAAGAGAAATCTTCTCACCGGTTTTTATTATATAATCATTAGCATTAACCCAATCAATACGATTTGCATATTCGAGATATGATCTTTTATCAGCAATTGATGAAAACAATTCTCCTATTGAATTATTGCGAGATTCATCCTGGATTAAACTTTCTTTTGCGCCTACCGCTGTTATTATTTGGGACAATTCTGTGAAAGCTCCCGCTCTTGCGCTGATAAATTCTGGATTAGTTAGAAAATCATGAGGTTGAAAATCTGTCTGAAAGTGATTCGCTTGCGCAACTCTTGTTCCTCCTGACAATTCAGTAGTGGCATCAATCATTCTGACCGGTGCAAAGGTTAAGCAAGTTTCTTTATCAAATATAAAAAGAGATGCCTGCAATCCTGGGATGATTGGAGGGGCAAAATATTGTCCAAACGGCAAAATATACAATTCTCCGCTGTTTTTTACTTGAAATTCGCCCTTATTTATTTCATTGTAAAGATTATATTCTCTTAAAACTTCAGGAAGGTTTTGTAAATAAGCGTCTACTGCTTCCCTGTCAATTATTGCATCATGGGGTTTCGGGGCAAAAAAAATAGAATTTAAATCTTTACCAAAAAATTTTCCAGTCGCTCTTCCTAGGCTTCCTGAATGATAAGTCTTAATGAATAAATCTGCCGGAGGCGAATATAATGTTAACTGATAATTTACTCCTAAATTAGAATCAGCAACTGTCACTGCATATTTTGACAACTCTTTTTTTTCAGGAGGTAAATTTTCAATTGCATTTTGATATACTGTCCGAGTTTTATTTATTTCTTCTTCATTAAATTTAAAATTAAATTTTGGTTTACCAGAATCTAATAAATCTGCTGTGTTAACCAAATCTATCGCTTGGCTATATGATAACTCTGTAAGAACTTCTTTGGGCTGGCAGTCATATATTTTCTCTTCTTCGGGAGAAAGCGTGGGCGCTGGTGTTGCGATTAAAGCCTTGGTAATTTTGCCGGGTGTTGGGGTTGCTTCAAGCATTTGAGTTGCAATCGGAGCTGGCTCTGCGGTAGCCGCCGCTGGACGATTAGCCTCTCCGCAACCAGCAAGACCGCCTAGCACAACCAAAACACTTGTCAAAGCTAATAGTCTTTCTATTCCATTTCTGTTCATAATTATTTCCTCTCCCTAAACAAAAATTTTGTGGCGGCAAGAAGAAGGACTCCGAGGACTAAGAGCAAAATCCATAAATTTGTTTTGCGAAAAACCATGGCGAAAACATCGCGGAAAAAGTCAAATTGAAAACCGGCGCTCGCGGCCGGCGGAGTCGGAGCTGGGGAAAGGCGCACGGTTGCCGCGGCTTCAGGCGTAATTTCGCCCTTTTGTTCAAAAATTTCTGGCCCTGTTGCTCCCCATCTCACATAATCTCCTGAAACATCAACTTGCTCTCCCAAGTTTACAATTGGCGTGGGATAAACGTTATAGCGAATGAAAAATTGCGTCACATTGCCTACCGCGCGTTCCGTCTGGTCTTCAACATAGGCAAAGAGCCAGTGTTCGCCTTCCAAGGGAACAAATGGCTTTTTATATTCCTTCCTGTCTGTTTGATTAAGGTCATCCCAAACATAGTAAATCTTAATATTGTGTTTTTTCCATTCGCTTTGGGGAATTTTGTATTTTTCAACCTCTTTTGCGCTCGGATTCCCGCTAAGAAGAAAGGGATTTTCGGAGACATTTAAAAGCCATAATTCAATTTTTGCAGTTTTTTCCCAAAATGTTCCATCTTCTGAGTTTGGATTTTCAGGCTGCATGCGGACATAAACGTGAAGATCAGCAATGGAGAACTTTTCCGCGCCTGAAGCTCTCACCTGAGACGCGAAAATCAAGGCTAAAAGAGTGATCATTAAAAAGGCCGCTAAAGCCGTTAGTTTTCTGCCCATGAGGAAGAATTATATCACACTATTGCAAACAATATCTCCTCATGTTCACTTTTCCCTTTAAAAACCTCACCCCTTCAGCCTCAAGCTTGCCTCGCTGGGCTTCCCCACCGCCAAAGGCATACATCTCAGAAACCGCGCCGTCAAAACGAACCACGCGATAACAGGGAATATGTGCGGGATCGGGATTATTATGAAGAATTTTCCCGACTTGCCTGGCGTTTTCCAAACCGCACGCTTTTTGAATTATTCCATAAGTTGCCACTTTTCCGGCCGGAATTTTTTTCACAAAATCATAAACTAATTTGGAAGCTTCTTGATCAGTCATACTGTTTTTATTGTACTATAATTTTAATTGCAAAATCAGTTTTAGAACTGATGTAAGTTTTGTTTACAGCCAATTAATAGTATAATCTCATGCTTATAACTATGCCAAACATTGAAAGCAAACCAGTTATTGTAGTTTACACACCAAATGAAAATTGTGCTATTGGCAATCTTATACCACTAAAGGATGAAGAAAGAAAAAGTCGCTGTAATTTCTGCACTTCACCACCACCCAAAATTTTATCAATTACTCCAAATCTTATCACGCAATCAATAGAAACTCTTCAAGAAAAAGGTTATAAACCAGTAGGTTTTAAATTGGCCGGAAGATGCGGCGATGGATTACGTCTTGATAACCATACTGACCTACGTTCAATTTTGGTTGCTTTTACCCAAGCACTGGATCAACCAGCTTCACCTCGTCAAATTCAATTGATTACCAATGCTATTGGACTTGCGCCTGCTGAATTTAATCCACATCCCCTATACAAAACAACTTCCGTGCCCGCGCTTTTAAGAGGCGGCTGTAACCAATACATACAGTGTGCCCAGGAAGAAAGAATGGATACAGATTGCTTGTATTGCTATAAAAAAGACGGTTTTTATCCCCCCAAAGAACACATGGAGATTATAATAAGTTTTGATCCAACTCACCATAACGCCGCCTGCAAAGACCGAAAAATAACGAACATTCTTGACTTTATCAATCCGAAAAGCGCAGATAATTTTTCTGCTCACCTTTGCCTATATTTAAACAGGATACTGAGTGCATGCAATCATTTGCGGAAAGCAGAGTATCCAATCATTGTTAACTCTATGTGCGATCCCGGCAAAATCACTATCCCAAAACCTGTTTTAGATTTAAACATTGCGTGTGAATCCGTATCTGATGAACCGTGCGTAACCGAGGTGTCGTTTTCTCAGTTATTAACAAAACGCGGCATTAACCTAAATGAAGAAATAGAATATCCAAGCGAACAAGCGCGGGTTCTTTTTGAAACAGTTTTCAACATTTTGTTATCCACTTTTATTGCACAAAACGGTTATCCATCACCTGGTAAAAAGCCATTTTCTTATAATTCATCTTTTGAATATAATGAGGAAAAAAGAACCGGCATTAAGTTTTTTCTCGGATCCCCTTTATATCGCCCACAAGATGAAGAAAGGGTTAAAACATGGCAAGGCAAAACAGAAGAACTACCTCAGGCAATGAACAATAATCTACTTTTCGTCCAATTTGTGCAGGATGAAAATATGCCTCAAATGCAAATTTTTAATAGTTATCCAGCGCTTTTAACTAACCAACCATCCCAAACAATAAATCTTCCCCTCATTTCACCTGAAAGTTGAAATAGCCTTAACACCTTTGGGGGGCAAAGATTATCATGTCAAAAAAAATTCCACAGCTTTAAGCTAAATCTGGAGTTACTGCCTGAAAAAGAAGCTGTTTAATTAAAGATTGATAAGGCAAACTCATGCGGTTGGCTTTGATTTTTAATTTATCGATTAGCGTCACCGGCAAACGGATTGTCACTGGAGTAGTAGTGAGCTTTAAATTAGGAAAAACCCAACTTTCCATATTAGAATAATCTACATATTCAGTTGAGTCATGAGCTGCCCAAAAGTTTCTTTCTTCCTGTTCATTTTTAAAGTGGGGAATTTTTTTAAGTTTTTTCATAAACAGCTCTCTCCTTCCGATTTGCATCCCTTGCCGAAATAATTCGGATAAGCTCGCCGCGCATTGTGAAAACCACAAATAAAACTTTATTAGAAAAAGTTTTTCCAAAAGCAATAAATCTCTTTTCTTTTTGCGAATGTTTAAAATCCTTTTTAACTTTTAAAGTTTCATCTAAAAAAATCTCTTCTGCTTCTTTCGGACTAACTCCATGCTTCTTATAATTTTTATCAACATTTCCTCCATCCCATTGAAAACCAATGATGCTGCTAAATTTCTTCATTAGCTTAAGTTTATCATATTCTTAAAAATCCTTTTTGTCAATACCTTGTATTTACAGCAACCTCTCACTCTTCTTGACTAATAAACCCTCTAAAACAATAAGTCTTCCTCCAATTTCACCTGAAAGTTGAAATAGCCTTCGCGCCTGCCGAAATAATTTAACTCCACTTAATTAGTCTTTTTGCTTCACACTTTAGAACTTCGGGAATCAATGCTTGATAAACTGCACAGTACGGAGAGTTTATTTTATAGCTTCTCTTTTGTTCATAAGTTAAAAGCGGACAGCCACCACAGCAAACATATTTCCACTGGCACGTGGCGCACGGATTTTTCCCTTCAACTGTTAAGCCTTTTGGTTTAATAAAATCTCCTTTTCTCATTGTTTCAATTAAATCTTTATCATATATCGAACCAATGGGATTTTCCAAAGTCATCTGACATGAGTGAAGACTTCCATTATGACGAACAACAATATATGAATTTCCCATGCCGCAGCAGCGAAGATGCGGTTTTTTAAAATTGACGCGGTCTAAAAGGCCGTTAATCAAGCTGTATTGGGGCGGGTTTTTTTGAATAATTTGATATGCTTGTTTTAAATATTTAATTAATTTTTGGTCTTCATTTATCAATTTTTCTTTAACAAGGGGATTTTCGCGGTAGAAATTAAAAGCAAATGGAATTTTCTTTTTCAAAAACCATTTTGTGAGTTCTGGCAAGTTTGAGACATTTTGAGCGGTTACCGTGGTTGAAACATTAAATGAAACTTTGTGTTTTAGCAAATTTTCAATGCCGCGCTTGACAAATTCAAAACTCGACTTACCAGACGGGAAAACGCGGTTGCCATTATATTTACCAAGTCCATCCAAAGAAACTGAGGCGCGGATTTTTTCTTGGCTTAATTTTCTGGCAATTTTGTCAGTTAAAAGCACACCGTTTGTCAGGACCACAAAGTCCAATTGTAGGGAACGGTCGCGACCGTTCCCTACGCGACAGATTTTCCGCGCGAGCTGCACTATTCTCAACACCATCTCAAACTCCAGCAAGCACTCTCCTCCGGAAAATTTAAAAGTGATTTTTTTAAAACCGTGCTTTTTGCCGTCACGGATAATGGCGTGCGCCGCTTTTTCCGCCGTTTCCCAGCTCATTTTCTGGCTTGACTTGCAAACATAGCAATATTTACATCGAAGGTTGCATTGATTCGTGAGGTGCAGCCAAACGCCAAGGTGGCGCGGTTTTCCCGTAGGGACAAACCTCCTAGTTTGTCCGTCAATCATTATAATTTCCTTTTCCTCAAAATCGTTAAATATTTTTTCCAAATCCTCAAATTTAAAATTTTCATCTTTTTTCTTTGCCTCTTGCCAAATTTTCCGCAAGTTTCTTTTTCCATCAATCAGCCCAAACAAAAACGCGGCTTCGTGGTTTAGCACGGCCAAACCCCGCGTTGACCGCGGCTGATAGACAAAAACATGCTCGTCTATCTTGTCGGCATACGTCTTATCCCAATATCTGGGAATTAAATCCTTATTCATACGTCCTTTAATTGCTATAGTCAGTGAAAAACCGAATGTCGCTTTCAAACAAATAAACTAAGACGCTCTGCTTTTTTCTTATCTTTGATTTAGCCCTTAACTCGATAACTCGAGTTATCGAGTTATTAGCAATATAGCAATTATCATTTCTATTCCATTCCACAAGCGCAGTCGCTTGCTGGAGATTCATTCACTCCCCCCCCTCTTCACAAGCACAATTTGAATCTTGTAAATTTAACTTCTCCTCAACTTCAATATTTTTCTGACTGATTATTTTTGCTTTTTTTAAATCCATATTTTTCTCACCTCCTTTAGAAACTCTTACACACGAGTTTCGCGAATTTTAGAGTTTTCAATACACATAATATATTCAATTATTTTTTTCTGCTTGATGTCTAATCTAACAGTTTTTTGTTAATTTAATAAAAAATTTGATATAATATAGGAATGAAAAGCGCGTTAATTCCTCCTTTTATCCAAAAAGATTTGGAAGATCATTTTTGCCAATGGAAAAAAGTTATCGATCTTAAAGAAATTGGCAGTGTTATTTTTTTCCCAAAAAGCGACCGGCTCTGGCGTCTACCCTATTTTCTCAACTGGTGTCAGCAAACAAAGTTACCGCCAATAAAAATTATCAATCCACTCGCCTCTCCTATCGAAAACATTGAGGATATAATAGAAAAGTCTAAAGAAACGAATTTGATTGTAAATTTTGCCGAAAGTCTGCTTTTGCCAGATCGGCAAGGCTTATTTTCTGAGCTATATCAATGGCAAAGGGAAAAAAATATTGGAATGCTTTTGCTATTTGAAGCTTTTCCTCATAAGCTTGAAGCTCATTCTTTTCTTCAATATTATTCAGACTTTCTGCAGCATTTTTTGTTCTATCCGCTTTATAACCGGGAAAACGTGTTTCAATTTTGTCGCTATTTGGCCCAAAAATGGCAATTTAAAATCGAGGAAAAGACAATCGGGGAAATTTTTCAGTTTTCAGGCGGTCATACCTGGCTTGTTAAAGAAATTGTTCGCCAAATGAAGGTTAATGCTTGCTCTTTTGCCGAAAGCCTTAAGGCAGAAACGTTGGTTTGGAAAATGAACAATCTTTGGCAATCATTTGATGAAAAGATAAAAGATGTTTTGATAAAAATTGTTTTGGGAAAAAAACCTGTCAACTTAACTGTCGAGAAAGAACTTTTGTGTTTTAATTTAATAAACAATGAACTTGACGGCAACCTTCCCCAATTTGTGAAAGAACTCGTGCAACATGAATTTAAATCAGAATTCAAATTTAAAAACGATCGTTTAATTTTTAGGAAAGAAGATATTAGTCATGAGTTTTCAAAAAAAGAATTAAAATTATTGAAATTTCTTATTTCTGAAGAAGGCAATATTTTGTCAAAAGAAAAGGTTGCTGATAAATACTGGGGCGATGATTTAGAGAAAAGCTATTCTGAATGGGCGCTTGATCAAGTTTTTTATCGTTTGCGCCAGAAGCTTAAAGAGCTTGGTGTAAGCTATATGATAAAAACTTGCAAGAATAAAGGCTATGAATGGAAAAGAATCTAATAAAGAATCGCCGTCTATGCCGCTTAAAGCAAAAGGAAAGCGGCTTATTGTTGCGCCTTGTGATTGGGAAGCTACGGTGGCACAAAGACTTTATAATCACTCATATAAAAAATATCACATGTCAAGTACCCCATTTTTGATGAACAAATTCTTAACAATCCTGCATTAAAATTTGTTTAAATTTAACTGGACTCATTTTTAATTTGGTAACAATTCTATCATTGTTGTAATAACTCACATAACCATAAATGTATT
>JBGSIU010000005.1:0-2220 GCA_041742375.1 Patescibacteria group bacterium | reverse complement strand
TTCAGTTCGTTTTTTTGAGACTCCGATAAATCGCGGCGCTTCAAAAATTTATCAACATAAAAGGCATGTTTAGTGGCGGCTTTTTCCAGTTTATCAATTAAATTGTTGGTGTTATAGTTTTTTTCCCGCAGCGCTTTAATGATGGCCGGTGCTTTTTCAAGATATTTATACCCCTTGGTGAAAGTGGAAATCCCCAGATCTTTTTGGTTATCTTTTTCTTCAATGAGAACGCGGGCGGCCGCCACACGCTTATCAGCCATTAAAATTTCAAAATAGGCCTTTTTCTCAAGGTCGGAAATTAAAAATTCCCACATTTTGTCACGGGCCATTTTTATTTTATAAAACAGATTGTCTGGCAAGATGCCGGGATATGGCAACTCATATTTAATGCCGCTTTCGCTTAAGACGCGATCCGAGTTTTGTTTGGCATGGACAATGGTTGTCACCGCAGAGAGAGTGGTACACGCAATAACGATAAGAAGGGAATTGATGACTGTTTTTGAAATATACATATTTTTGGGTGACAAAGATTGATTTTAACTTAAATTAATAAAAGGTGCAAGCCTCTTTAAAATAAGTTATATTATAATATCTTTATGCATGAAGGAGAAAATTATTGTCCAGCTTGTGAAAAACATAATCAGCAATTTAATATTGTCGGTTTTAGCTGGTTTCCCAACCGGCCTATTAATCCTGATTTTAAGAAAATCACGGTGTTAAAAAATGGTCAGAGCATTTGGCGATGCCAAAAATGCCAAAGCCTTTGGTGTCTTAATCTTCTAAAAAACCATATGTTTCGTGTGCCAGAAAAAAACTTGCAAGCCGTCCTTAATTGGAGCGAAAATCAAAACCGGCCCAGCAAGAAACAAATTGCCACTCTGAGAAAAATTAGGGGGCAGAAAATAAAACATGTTGACGGGCTTAGATCTTTAGCTTTTCCCTGCCGCGTCATCCTTAATACTTTAGAAGAGCTTGATTTTTGTGTTGTAAGCCTTCAAAACTTTGCTCCTTTTCACTATGGATTTTTCCATTATCAAAAAATCATATCTTTTTCTCAAGTTAAAGAAATTTTTCCTTCAGATTTTGCGTTAAGCGCTGAAATACGTAATTTTTCTCTTAAAGCGCCTGAGCTTGACCGGGACTTTTTTCCAACTGTCATTTTGAGCCCTCAAGGACAAGAATATACATTAGTTCATAGCCCTCTTTTATTTTTTAAAGACGGTGATTTGAAAGGAAAAGACATGAGGCTTTTAGAACGTGAGAAGTGGCCAACGGTCCTCGAAATGAAAAAAAATATTTATAAGCCCGAGAAGCATTTTCAGGAAACATTAATATTGGGAAAACTCTAATCTAACTGTTCTGTATGGCACTTTGTGTTTAAATGAATTTGCCTCAACCAAATTTAATATTTTTTTTGTATTTTTAAAACCAAGGGAAATAATTTTTTTTGTTTGATACTTTTTTTCAAAAAACAGGTCAAGCACCTGATCAGCTTCTTCGTATGAAAAGCCAAATTGCCCCTCATCAGTTTGCCCTTTCCAAAGACCGGCTGAAGGCGCAGCGCCAATTATTTCCTGAGGTACTTTTAAGTGCCGCGCCAAACCCCGCACTTGAGTTTTATATAAATGGGCAATTGGTTCAATGTCTGAGGCGCTGTCGCCATGAAGAGTGAAGTAGCCAAGCAAATCTTCGGTTTTATTCTCCGTACCGCAAACCAGTGAGCGGTTTTTTTTGGCCAAGTCGTAGAGAAACATCATGCGGCTGCGCGGCATTAAATTTCCATATCTGATTTTTTCGTCTAAACTACCATTATCTGCAATTTTTAACTCTTTGGCTGTTTCCTCAACAATTTTTTTAATTGAAAACGTCAGAAAGTTTTTGGCAGGAATACCTGTTTCTTCTGAAAATGTTTTTGTGTAATTAAACTCTTCGGAGAAGAATGGTAAGTGTGTCGGAAAAATGTTTTCTTTTGGCAAGGCGCGGGAGAGGAGATATAGCGCGACTGTCGAATCAATGCCGCCGGAAACGCCGATCACGGCGCGGGAGATTTTTTGGGAGGCAAAAGAGTGTTTGATAAAATTTATAATTGAGTTAAAGATTTCCCCCCAGCTTGCTGGGAGGCAAATAGGGTGAGCACTCCATGGAAAGAAAAGAGGTAGAATATTTCTAAATGAAAGTTCTATCAACTGGAAACGCCCGGTACTCTATTTGGTACCACAT
>JBGSIU010000004.1:0-5307 GCA_041742375.1 Patescibacteria group bacterium | reverse complement strand
TTACTTTCATAACAATTGTAATTATTGACTTACGCCATTTTTATTGCAACAAGAAAACTCTCAAAAATGATGAAAAATATGGCATCATTTTTGGTTTAGTCGCAACAAAATTTCAGGCTCATTTTTAATTAGGCAAGACTAGGTCTGGACGCGGGGCAGGGAAATGCGGTACAATTAATAATTCGCGATATTTTTTTTGGTAGAGACGCACGATCTGTGCGTCTCGCGGATGGAAATATGTATCCGTTTGGATTGTTGTAAATGTGTATAAATCTGATAAATTTGCTTTAGACGCGCGACTCGCGCGTCTCTACATGAAAACGAGACAAAAATATTTGATGAATTAATACATTCACTTTAATGATTTAAATCATTAAAGTATTTACGCACAAATTTTGTTATTTTTTGAAATTAAATATTTTGAAATTATTTTGAAATTAAAAATTAGAAATTAAAAATTACCAAAAGCAGATTATTATGAATGATGTAATAAAAATCAGAGGTGCGAGGCAGCACAATCTACAAAATATTTCACTCGATATTCCTAAAAATAAACTCGTGGTTTTCACGGGGGTTTCAGGCAGTGGAAAATCATCATTGGCTTTTGACACTATTTATGCTGAAGGACAAAGACGCTATGTTGAAAGTTTATCAGCCTATGCCCGCCAATTTTTGGGCGTGATGGATAAGCCGGATGTTGATTTAATCGAAGGGCTTTCGCCTTCGATCTCAATTGACCAAAAAACTGCGTCTCACAATCCTCGCTCAACTGTCGGCACAATTACAGAAATTTATGATTATTTGCGTCTTCTTTTTGCCAGGATCGGGCACCCGCACTGTCCCGTATGCCATGGTGAGATTGCAAAGTTAAGCGTTGATGAAATTGTAGATAAAATCATTAACGAAGTCATAAATCCTAAATTCCAAATCCTAAATTCCAAACAAAATCTAAATCCCAAAATTCAAAACAAAAGCCTAGATTCCCGCCTTCGCGGGAATGATCCACCTTTTGGTTTTAGCAATGGAACAATTGAGCAATGGAACAATGGTTCTCCAGTCATCTATCAAATCCTTTCCCCAATTGTCCGCGGCAGGAAAGGGGAATTTAAAGATCTTTTTAAAAATCTTCTAAGTAAGGGTTATAAAAAAGTCATTGTTGATAGAAAAGAAATGGATTTAAATGCGGCGCAGGATTTGGTTTTAATTAAAACTAATAAGCATGATATCGAAGCGGTAATTGATACAATTTCGGTAAGCAAAAAAGACACGAGAAATGAGATTTTTATGGGTAATTTAAAAACAAGATTGCGGACAGATGTGGAGCAGGCGACAAGCCTCTCCGATGGGCTTGTCGTCCTGAGCTGTGCTATGCACGGCGAAGGACATCCAAATATTTTTTTATTTTCTCAAAACTTTTCCTGCCCTAATTGCAATCTTTCCTTGCCTGAGCTTGAACCGCGCATGTTTTCTTTTAACAGCCCGCTTGGCGCCTGCGAAAAATGCAAGGGATTGGGCGTGATTTATGAATTTGACGAATCAAGAATTTTAAAAAAAGATTTAAGCATCAAAGAGGGCGGTATTTTGCCCTTGGCATATATTTTTGATAATGATACCTGGTATGGTAGGTTAATTCAAACTGTGGCAGAAACAGAACAAATTAATTTGTCAATTCCAATTGAAACAATTCCGCGTGAAAAATTGGATATTTTGCTTTACGGAAATGAAAAAACTTATCGTGTTGCGGGCAACAACCGTTTTGGTATGGAAACTTCAATTGAGGAAACATGGCATGGTATGGTGCCGGATTTAAAACGCCGCATGTTTGAAAGCGACAAAAACTTTGAAGAACACCATTTGAATAAATATTTAAAAGAAGAAATTTGCGACGAATGTCGTGGAGCAAGATTAAAACCGGAAATTTTGGCGGTGACAATTAATCAAAAAAACATTTCTGAAATAAGTAAATTCTCAGTTATAAAATTATTAAACTGGTTAAAAAATGATCTTAACTGCTATCATGATCTAGATCATGATAGCAGACTTAATAATTATGAAACATTAATTGCTCTCCCAATTTTAAAAGAAATAAAATCCCGTTTAAAATTTTTGGTTGATGTAGGACTTTCCTATTTAACAGTTGCCCGTACGGCCAAAACTCTTTCTGGCGGAGAATTGCAACGCATTCGTCTTGCATCTCAAATTGGTTCGGGTTTGACAGGTGTGCTTTATGTTTTGGATGAGCCGTCAATCGGCCTTCATCCGCGTGATGTTTCCGCGCTTTTAAATTCGCTAAAACGGCTGCGCGATTTAGGAAATTCTTTAATTGTGGTGGAGCATGACCGCGAGACTATGGAGGCGGCAGATTATCTTGTCGAGCTTGGACCATACGCCGGAAAAAATGGAGGAAAAGTGATTTTTGAGGGAAGCCTTTCTGAAATGAGAAAAAGTCGAAAAAGCTTGACAGGGAGGTATCTTTCCGGAAAAAAGCGAATTGTTTCCGTAGGGGTCGACCTCCTGGCCGTCCCGGGCACCACGCAAAGCGTGGTCGGACAAACCGGGAGGTTTGTCCCTACGGAAAAAACAAATGAGTCCTTGAAACTCAAGGGTTGTTTCCAATTTAATTTAAAAAACATCAATGTTAAATTTCCTCTTGGAAAACTTATTTCTGTCACTGGTGTTTCGGGCTCTGGCAAATCCACTTTAATCGTGGAGACTCTTTATCCGGCTTTAAAATATTATCTTGATGGTTATTTTTCAGATTTAATTGGTGAGCATCGCGATTTAACCGGATACGCGGATTTAAAAAAAGTTTATTTGGTTGATCAATCACCAATTGGCCGCACGCCGCGTTCTAACCCTGCCACATACGTGAAGCTGTTTGATGAAGTGCGCGAAATTTTTGCCGCAACCGCTGAGGCACGCGCCCGCGGATTTAAAAAAGGCAGATTTTCTTTTAATGTAAAAGGCGGCCGGTGCGAAAAATGTGAAGGCGCAGGAGTTTTAAAAATTGAAATGCAATTTTTGGCAGATGTTTTTGTGACATGCGATGTCTGCCGTGGCAAGCGATACAACGCGGAAACTCTGGAAATTCAATACAAGGCCAAAACAATTAATGAGATTTTGGATTTAACAGTTGATGATGCAGTTGACTTTTTTGTTAATCATTTTAAAATTCATGAAAAACTAGCGGTTTTAAAACGAGTTGGTCTTGGATACATCAAGCTTGGCCAGCCGGCCACCACACTGTCCGGCGGCGAAGCCCAGCGCATCAAACTTGCCGACGAGCTTTCAAAGCGCGACACGGGGCAAAATTTATATATTTTGGATGAACCAACCACGGGTTTGCATTTTTATGACATTGAACGCCTCATTGGCACTTTGCGCGAACTTGTTGACCACGGCAACACAGTCATCGTCATCGAACATAATCTTGATGTCATTAAAAACAGCGACTGGATTATTGATCTTGGTCCTGAAGGTGGAGAAGCGGGAGGGGAAGTAGTTTACCAAGGGGAGCTTCGCGGTATTCTAGATTGCGAAAAATCATACACGGGGCAATATCTTCGGAAAATACTACCTGCTTCGCCGAAGCTACAGCGGGCGAGTACTAACAAATAGTCAAAATAAATATGGAAAGTGATCAAAACAATAATCTTCCTTCCACGATCGGAATCTACATTTTTAAATCCTCTCGGAGCGAGATTTTATATGTGGGAAAATCGGTCAATATTAAAGCGCGGGTGAAATCGCATTTTGAAAATGCCAAGCTTGATGCAAAGGAGCGGGCGATTGTTGAAAACAGCGCAAAAATTGAAACTATCCCCACGGAAAGTGAATTTAAAGCCTTGCTTTTTGAATCAGAATTAATTCAAAAATATCACCCGAAATATAATTCGATTTGGAAAGATGATAAGTCATACCTATATGTGAAGATTACGGTGGGGGAGGAATACCCGAAAATACATCTTGTACGCAGAAGCGACATCGATGCGGAAAAATTCAAAATTCAAAATTCCCGCCTGCAATGCCTTGCGGCAACGCATGGCGGGCAGGCAAATCTCAAAATTAAAACTCAAAAATTAAAAACAAAAGGGTTATATTTTGGTCCATTTGGATCTAAAAGAACTTTGGAGCAGCTCCTGAGAGAAATTCGGAGGGTAATTCCATTTTGTACCGCAAAAAATGTGACAACACGGCCGTGTTTTTATTCAAAAATTGGGTTTTGTAATCCCTGTCCGAATGTAATCAATGCAATTTCCGTAGAGGGAGACCTCCGGGTTGTCCCCATGTCGCGCGAACGCGCGACTTTGGACAAACCAGGAGGTTTGTCCCTACGAACACAAGGTTTAAAACAAAAATATTTAAAACAGATTAACCAAATTATTCATATTTTTGAAGGCAAAACGGAAATTGTGTTAAAAGATTTGCGCCGGAAGATGAATTGCCTGTCAAAAGAAAAGAAATATGAAGAAGCGATGGTTATTCGCAATCGAATTGCCAGCTTTGAAAATTTAATCACCAACAGTCGCTTTGACAATAGTTCTTTAGCAATGGAACAATTTAACAATAAAACAATTTCTAAGAATACAGAAAGCCTTAAAAAAATATTAACTCCGTATTTTGCGTATATTGGTGATTTGAAGAAAATTGAATGCTATGATGTTTCAAATTTAAATTTTAAAGAAGGAGCGGCGGCGATGAGTGTCGCAGTGGATGGGCAGATTGATAAAGGAGAATATAGAAAATTTAATGTAAATGCAGAATCTGGAATCCGGAATCTGGAATCTGGAAAAAACCATAAAAATCTAGATTCTAGATTCAAGATTCAAGATTCCTGGAAAGTTGACTGGGAGTTTATGCATTCTATACTTCTGCGTCGTTTTAAACACACAGAGTGGCAATTTCCAAATCTCCTAGTGGTTGATGGCGGAAAGCCGCAGGTAATGATGGCTATTAAATGCATGAAAGAACTAAAATTAAACATTCCCGCGATCGGCATTGCCAAAAATCCGGACCGTTTGGTGATTGGAGTGGCGGATATGTTGACAATTCGTCCGGCGTTAAATAATCCAGGCTTCAATTTGGTTCGTCTTCTTCGTGACGAAGCGCACCGCTTTGGGAAAAAATACCATCTTTTGCTTCGGAGCAAAAACTTGACTTTTTCGGTATAATTGAGTTAAAGATTTCCCCCCAGCTTGCTGGGAGGCAAATAGGGTGAGCACTCCATGGAAAGAAAAGAGGTAGAATATTTCTAAATGAAAGTTCTATCAACTGGAAACGCCCGGTACTCTATTTGGTACCACATGG
>JBGSIU010000003.1:0-11585 GCA_041742375.1 Patescibacteria group bacterium | reverse complement strand
ATGAAAAATATGGCATCATTTTTGGTTTAGTCGCAACAAAATTTCAGGCTCATTTTTAATTAGGCAAGACTTAAATTTGTCTTGAGACATACGTTTTATTATACTTTAAGATAAACTTTTTTTGCATTCTCCAGTACAAAGAGTATAATTTTTTATTATGATTAATGTTCTAACACCTCCTGATTGGAAAGACTATGAGCTTTTAGATGCGGGAGACGAAGAGAAACTGGAAAGATTTGGTCAGTTTATTTTGCGTCGGCCTGAGACAAAAGCGATTTGGAAAAAGACGCGCTCATCCCAAGAATGGGAAAAAGCTGATGCCAAATATGTTCAAAATGAGAAAGCAGGAGAATGGTTTTTAAAGAATAAATTGCCAGAAAGTTGGAGAGTGGCCTGGCGAAATTTAACTTTTGAAGTGAGGACGACGACATTTAAACACACAGGCGTTTTCCCGGAAATGGCATCACTTTGGAGCGATATTTCTGAAAAAATTGTTGGGGCAAAAAGGCCGATTAATGTTTTAAATTTGTTTGCATACACTGGTGGTTTTACGCTTGCCGCGGCCGCAGCCGGCGCGGCCGTCACCCACGTCGATGCGTCAAAAAGCACGGTTCGTTGGGCCAGCCATAACGCCGAACTCTCCGGTCTTAAAACAAAACCAATCCGTTGGATTGTCGACGATGCGGTTTCTTTTGTGAAAAGGGAGGTCAAACGCGGTGCTAAATATGACGCCGTCGTGATGGATCCGCCAAAATTTGGCCGCGGCACTTCCTCTCAAATTTGGAAAATTGAAAAAGATTTGCCAAATTTATTGTCTTTATGCCGCGATTTGCTTTCTGAAAATCCGTTTTTTTTCATTATTAACGCGTATTCAGTTTCGTTTTCTGCTTTAACTCTTGAAAATTTGCTTTCACAGACCATGAATGGGTTTGGCGGCAAAGTCAATTGCGGCGAACTGGCGCTTAAATCCTCTTCCTCGCCTTATCTTCTTTCAACCAGCATTTTCGGGAAGTGGGAAAAATAAAACTTCTTTGCTAAAATTAGTATGCCTTATTTTAAGGTATAATGAGGGTGTGTTTATCGGGGATCATCTAATGGTAGGATAGACGGCTCTGAACCGTCTCATCTTGGTTCTCAGCCAAAGGCTGATCCGCCTCTGGCGGAGAATCCAAGCGTTCTTAAAATCAATGTTTTACATTTATGTTTTAAAAAGCTGCATCTATAACAATCGATATGTTGGATATACGGCAGATATTGAAAAAAGAATAAGTGAACACAACTCCGGAAAGGTTAGATATACAAAAGGTAGGATGCCGTGGAAATTAATTTATAAAGAAGAATACCTAACGAAAACAGAAGCAAGAAAACGCGAATTGTTTTTAAAATCAGGTCAAGGAAGAAAATTTCTGGATGATGTTTGCGGATAACATCGGGGATCATCTAATGGTAGGATAGACGGCTCTGAACCGTCTCATCTTGGTTCAAATCCAAGTCCCCGAGCCAAGTTGGTATTTAATATGCAAGTTGGTATAAATTCTTTTATGAAATTACAGAATAAAGTTGCAATTATCACGGGTTCTTCAAGAGGAATAGGGCGAGCCACCGCTATCCTTTTTGCTCAAGAGGGAGCAAAGGTTATAATAAACTACATAACAAATAAAAAAGAAGCGGAATCGGTTGCTAAAGAAGTTGGAATTGAAAACTGTCTTTTGGTGCAAGCAGACATATCTAAAGAAGAAGGGGTAAAGAGATTGGTCAAAAATACATTGGATAAATTTGGAAAGATAGATATCTTGATTAATAATGCCGGAGAAATTATTAGACCTGGAGATTGGAAAACTGACATTGAAACGTGGGAAAAAACAATTGATGTAAATCTTACTAGTGTATGGTTAATGATAAAAGAAGTGGCACCTATCATGCAGAAACAGGGAGCAATTGTAAATTTAACTTCTACGGTAGGATTGTTAGGATCACAATATGTTCTAGCATATTCCTGCGCAAAAAATGCTATTGTGGCACTTACAAAGTCGTTTGCAAAAGAGTTGGCTCCAAATATTAGGGTTAACGCAGTGGCTCCAAGCAATGTAATGACGGATATGACTAAAGGGGCAGGTGAAGAATTGATAGAAAGGATGAAGAAAAACACTCTTTTAAAACGTATTGCAGAACCTGAAGAATTAGCAAAGGCAATTATTTTTCTAGCATCTGACGATGCAAGTTATATCACTGGCGAGATTTTAGTGGTTGATGGCGGCTATAGCTTGAAGTAAACTGATCTTTTCTATTTCCCCTCTGGTTTGAGTTGCATGAAGTACAAGCTAACTGAGTGATTAATGAAAATCTGAATTTATTGGTGTAAAATTATCTTTGCCATGTTAATTCTTGTTATAAATTTATTTTCAGCAATGACGACTTTCATTTTCGGGATAGTCGGCTTTCTGGTTGGCGCGCGCGTTGTTTTGAAGCTTTTTGGCGCCTCAACGGCGTCTGAGTTTGTCAAATTCGCGTATCAAACAACCGATTCGTTGGTTGCTCCGTTTGCTGGCATGTTTCCGAGTCCCGTTATCTCCGGTGGGTTTATTCTGGAACTCCCAGCGGTTTTTGCTTTTGTCGTTTATGTTTTTTTGGGAATTTTCGTGGTTGAGTTTTTGCGCCAGATCACATGGCAGCTTGCCAAACGAGAAAAAGCACTTCTAAAAAAAGAAAAAGAAGAAAATGAAAATTAACTTTGATTTAATTTCTTCACCATTTTTTCAATTTCCGCCTTTGTCATTCCATGTGCTGTTGCGCCTTCTTCCAAGGTTTCAAATTCAGCCATTTGGCAGCCGATACAGTGCAAATTGTACTCGGTTATTAACGTTTCAATAAGCCGTGGATGTTTCATGATGATCGTATTGATTTTGGTGGTTTTTAAAATCAAGAGTTAATTTCAAATTTCTAATTTTTAATTTCTAAATAATGATTTAATTTAATTTAATAATTTCAAATTAAAACATTAAAAATTGATTAAAAATTAATAATTAAAAATTAAAAATTACCAAAAATAAATCTATAGTAATTTTTGAATACGATCAAGAGATTCGGAGTTGCCGATGACCTTCATTGTCTCATAGAGAGGCGGCGTGATTTTTTCGCCCCAAACCGCGATCCGCAAAATCATGAATAAATCACCGTGTTTAATTTTAAATTCATCGGCAATTTTTCGAAGCCCAGTTTGCCAAACATCATTGTTATCCCAGACCGCAGGATTTTTCAAGTAATCAAGGATTTTTTGAAGAATTTGCATAGATTCCGGTTTTCGATTACACACACCGTCTATCGCTTGTAGAAGGGTGGCGGTTTGTTTTACATCCGGCGCGACAAAAAATCCGCGGGTTAATTCCTTCCATTCCGACAATTTTCTCAGACGGTCTTTAATTAGCGGAATAATCATTAAAATTTTCTCTCTCCCCCACTTCTTTTCATCATCTTGCATGTATGGATTCATCAAATCAAATAATTCCTGTGAACTTTTTTGGCGGATATAATAGCCATTAAAATAATCAAGCTTCTTCAGATCAACTACTGGATCATTTTTATTAATTCCATCAATGTCAAATTTTTCGATCATTTCGGGCGTTGAGAAAAATTGTTGATCATTTTTCGGCGACCAACCCCAAAACAACATTGTATTTAAAATCGCCTCTGGAAGATAACCTGCATCTCGATATTCAAGCGCCGACTGTGCTCCGTGGCGTTTGGAAAGCTTGGCGCGATCAGGACCTAAAATTAAAGGAAGATGCCCCCAGAGAGGTTTTTCATAGCCAAATGCTTCATAAAGCAAAATATGTTTTGGTGTCGAGGAAATCCATTCGGCGCCGCGCAAAACATGAGTGATTTTCATCAAATTATCATCAAAGATGACTGCCAAATGATATGTTGGAAAGCCGTCTGATTTTAAAAGAACCTGGTCGTCAAGTTCTTTTGAATTAACCGTGATTTTTCCGCGGATTAAATCCACCCATGAAATTTCACGGTTCTCCGGAATTTTTAACCTAATAACATAGCGTTCGCCGTTTTTTATTTTTTGGTTAATTTCCTGAGGAGTTAAGGATAAACAATGGCGATCATAGCGGGGCGGTTCGTGCCGTGCGGTTTGCTCTTCTTTTAATTTTTTCAATCTCTCTTCTGAACAAAAACAATAATAGGCTTTATTTTTTTGAATTAATTCATCAGCCGCTTTTTTGTAATTTTCCAAATGCTCGGATTGAACATAAACCGGCTTGTTGTCATATTCGATTTTAAGCCAATCAAGGATTTCCATGATTTTTGGTAATGATTCTGGAATAAGTCGCGCGCGGTCAGTGTCTTCGATGCGAACATAGAATTTTCCTCCATGATGGCGGGCAAAAAGGAAGTTATAAAAAGCCGTTCTCGTGTTGCCGATATGAGGAATGCCTGTCGGTGATGGAGCTATTCTTACTCGGATTTGAGACATGATATAAATTAAAAATCAAATTGCAAAAATCAAAAATACAGATAAAAAATCAAATATTTTTTCGACCTTTTAGCGTAAGAATGCTGGAGGCTAAAATTTTTGCAATTTCGACTAATTCATTGATTAGCCAGTTAAATTCAACTATATCACACTTATTAGTATCACGGATAAGCGAAAGCCACATTTTGCATTTTGATTTTTGATATTTAATTTAGACATGTTGCATAATAAGAGCTATAATTAATTATAGCATTTGTTTATGAAATCAGTTTCCGGACCCACTTTGACTGAAATTGCCGCACTGGCGCGAAAAGCAATTTATTTTGCGGCAATTGGTTTTGTTGTTTTGGCTTTTGCGACATACGGCATGCGGCAATATCAGGAATATCAGCGCCTTCATCCTCGTCAAGTTGAAGAGAAGCCAAATTATCTTTTTGCAAAAGTGCCGGAGATAAAATTCCCCAAAAAAAATCTTTCGGATTTAAATTTACATTTAGAAATTGCGACAGGTGCTTATCCTGAGGCTCCACAGCTCGTGAAAATTTACCGCATGCAGTCAAGTAAATTTCCCGGTTTTGATCCGGTGCAAACTGCGCGTGATTTTGCCTTAAAACTAGATTTCACGGATAACGAGAAAAAAAACAGCGACAGTGAATATGAATTCACTGACAAGAATAATCCAACAAGAAAAATCATAATAAATGTTACAAATCAGTCTTTCAAGATAGAATCAGATTTAAAAAGCAACTATCAACTCATCGCGGCTCAAAGTCTGCCCAATCCAGAAGAGGCGACAAATTTTGCCCGTTCTTTTCTTTCCTCAACCGGATTAACAATCTCCCACATTAATCTTGACTCTCCGGATATTTTTTACTATAAATTGGGGGCAGAGGGGATTTTAACAGAGACTCTTTTACCTTTTGATGCCAATTTAATTAAAATCGTTTTTAAACGAAAAACTATTGACGGAAAACAAGTTTTTTTTGATGAGATGGCTCGCGGTGTGGCAGATTTTTCCCTCGCCAATAAAAATGATAACCAAATTCAAGTGGTTGAAGGTGAATTTAATGGAGACTTAGTTGACGAAACAGCAGTGGGAACTTATTATGCCAAATCTGCCGCCGCGGCTTGGGAAGAATTTAAAACAAAAAAAGAATACATTGTTAATAAGGGAGAATTAGTTGAACCGATTATCCGGAATATGTATTTGGGTTTTTATGATGATTTAAGTGGCACATATTTGCAGCCGGTTTGGGTTTTTGAAGGAGATGGAAATTTTAGAGGGGTAATTTCTGCGGTTCTAGCCAAATAGTGTTCCTAAAAGTCCAATCCGCCAATTTTTGCGTTTCTTCGAAACGATCCTCGCTTTTTAGAATGGCAATGATAATTTTATGATTGCCTCGCGCAACAAGCGAAAGCAGGCATTCTCCGGCCTGTTCGGTGTACCCTGTTTTTATTCCTTGATATTCAGGGTTTGCAAAAAGCAATTCGTTAACATTTCGGATTTCATATGTTTTGCTTTTATCCGCGTTTTCGATAACCGCTGTTGGGGTTTTGACGGCTGCCTTAATAAATTCAGTATTTAAGGCGTAAGTTGCAAGTCGCGTCAAATCGTGAACTGTGCTGTAATTAACTCCGTCGTCAAATCCCTGGGGATTAGAAAAGTGCGTGGCGTCAAGATGAATTTTAATCGCTTTTTCATTCATAAGATTGACAAAATCTTCGTTTGCGTTATCCGCTAGAACTTGCGCGGCGTCATTAGCGGAGGGAATTAAAAGGGCAAAAAGAAGTGATTCGACGCTGATTTTTTCGCCCTTTGTTAAGCCAATAACTACTCCGTTTGAATATTTGTTTTTCACCGTGAGAATATCGTTTTTATTATAAATATCAAGAGAAACGAGAGCAGTCATTAATTTTGTGATTGAGGCAATTTTCAATTTTTGCGAACTGTTTTTTTCAACAAGAATTACGTCAGAATCGGCATCAATGACAATATATGAATGTGCAGTTAGGTCGGGGAAAGGCGAAGAATTAGTAATAATGCGCGCAAAAGGGGCGGGTGTGGGAAGGGCGATGTTAACATCTCTTACTAAAGGTTGTTTTTTGGCCGCCGGCGTGGCAAAAAGAATGTTGCCTGAAGGATAGAAAAGAAGAAAAAGAAAGACAAGCGCCAGTGAAAATAAAGTTAAAATAAAAGCCGAGATATTAATGGCAGGTCGTTTCTTCAGAGAAGTTTTAGTTTGCAGTTTGTAGTCTGTAGAAGAAAGGATTATTTATATTTTCTACCGACTACTAACTACAGACTACCGACTTTTTATTATTTAATTTAATGTCTACGCGTTCCATGTCTCGTGGGTAGAGGCTGGCTTCCTTCACGTTTTTTAAGCCCAAAATATAAGCCGTTATGCGTTCAAGTCCAAGACAAAACCCGCCTTCTGGCGGCATGCCGAATTTAAATGCCTGCAAATACATTTCAAAATCCTGTGGGTTATTGCCCCATTTTTTCACATGTTCCAACAACATATTATAATCATTAATGCGGCGTCCGCCAGTTACCCATTCCAGTCCGAGACCGATTAAATCAAAACTTTGAGTAAACTCGGGATTTTCAGGGTCAGGAAAGGTGTAAAACGGCCGTTTTGAAGTGGGGTAGTGCGTGACAAAAACCAAATCGCTTCCATGCATATCTCTCGCCCATTTCCAAATTTCCCGCTCATCTTCCGGTTCCAAATCCGGTTCTGTCGTGTTGTCGCGCCCGGTCCGCTCTAAAATTATTCTCTGTGCGTCTTTTAATTTTATGATTGGAATATTATCTGGAATGTTGGGGATTTGTAATTCTTCTTTGAAGAATTTCAGTTCCATGGCGTTTTTTTCTTTAACATCGGAAACGATATTTTTCATGACTTGTGAAACTACTGCCATAATTTCTTCAAAATTTTCAATAAATCCCATTTCGGCGTCAAGCCCGACATATTCTGATAAATGGCGGGTGGTCATTGATGGTTCGGCACGATAGGCGTGAGCAACCGTAAAAACGCGTTCAAATGAGGAAATAAGCATTTGTTTGTATAACTGTGGGCTTTGGGCTAAAAATGCATCATAGTCATAATATTTTAATTTAAAAACATTAGCGCCTCCTTCGGTTGCCGTTGGAACAATGGTTGGCACTTGGATTTCGGTAAAGCCTAATTTTTTCAATGTGGCGCGATATGATTGCACGATCGTCTCTTGCACTTTAAAAATTGCCGCAATTTTTGGATGCCTTAAGCAAAGCGTGCGATTGTCAAAAAGAGTTTCAAGCTGTAAGTCAAGGGTTTCATTCCCCATGTCAAACGGAAGAACTTCAGCCTCAGCCAGAATTTTAAGGTCTTTAACCTCAATTTCAACTGTTCCAGTTGGTAAATTAGGGTTGATTGATTTCTCCGGACGTTTATTGACTATGCCTGTGATTTCAATTGCGAATTCTGGACGTAGTCTATCTGTTTCCATTGTAGAGACGTTGCGCGTAGCGTCTCTACCTGCGGAGTTAATAATGCATTGAATAATTCCACTGCGATCACGTAAATCAAAAAAAACCAATTTTCCGTGGCGGCGAACGACGCGAACCCAGCCTTTAAGAAGAACTTCTTCACTAATTTTATTGATAGTTTCAATGTTTAAGCTTCTGTTCATAATCTAACAATTTTAATTCAGTTTCTCTTTCTTGACAAGCTCTCTTATTTTTACTTGTAGGTTTGTTTTCCCATTGAAAACATTTTCAGAGAGGGAAAAAACGAAAGAAATATGCTCTCCAACTTTGGCTTCGGCATTCTTTTTTGTGAAATTAAAGAAAATTGCTTCAAAAATGTGATTTTCTGATTTTAAAACGAATTTCACATGTTGTTGCTCTGCTCCAAGATGGCGCATGTTTACAATTGCAATATCTTTTATGAGAAACAAAGGTTCAGGATTGGCGACGCCAAAAGGTTCGAATTGACTAATTGTTGGTAAAATATCTAGATTAAGGAGAAGAATTGGTAATTCACAGTCAACGCTGATTTTTTTAATTAAATCCTCTTCATTTAAAGTCTTATCAGCAATTTTTAAGAATTCTTGAGTGAAGAATTCAATTTTTTCCGTTTTAATAGTAAAACCCGCCGCCATGGGGTGACCGCCGCAGTTAATAAGCAAATGTTCAGTGAGGCGTAGATGTTCAATAATATTAAATCCGGGAATTGAGCGAGCAGAGGCTTTACTAACTTCTTCACCACGGGAAATCACAATTGCCGGGCGATAAAATCGCTCCATCAGGCGTCCTGCAATCAAACCAATAACACCTTGATTAAATGAATCGTCAATTTCAATTAAAATTTTTGACAAAGAATGGCTTGACTCATGTTTTTTAATAACAGAAACGCTTGCCATTTCTGTTTGTTCGAAAGTTAAACTTTGCCGGTCGCGATTGGTTGTTCCCAATTCTCTGGCATATTCTTTTGCTTTTTCATGGCTTCGTGTGCAAAGAAGCCGAAAAGAATTAAGAGCGTTTGTCAATCGGCCCATGGCATTAATGCGAGGGGCAATGATAAAACCAATGGTGTGCGTGTTGATCTTGTCAGGAATAATCATGGCTTCTTGAAAAATTTCCAAAAGGCCAATGCGCGTTGTCTTTTTTAGCTTTGGAAACCCATGAAAAACAATTTGGCGGTTAAATTTGGTTAAGGGCACCATGTCGGCGACTGTCGCAATCGTCAAAAGATCCATTGTGTCTTTATATTCAGGAATATTTTTTATATCTTCAAAATTCTTAAAAATTTCTTTTGAAAGAAACCAAGCGACACCTGCGCCGCAGATTTTTGTAGTATGAATAAGCGTATCACATAGGGGTATTTTGTTACTTTTAACATGATGGTCGGTGATGATAAGATTTAGATTCCGGCCTTCGCAGGAATGACAAGTGGAGAGATATTGCGCCGCCTCGTTTGCCACAATTCCATTGTCAACGGTGATAATTAAGATTTTTTGGTTTGGGTAAAGCGCCAAAATTTTATCAATGCCGGATTTTGAAAGACCATAGCCGTCTTCCTCACGGGAGGGAATAAACGGCATAACGTCTGCGCCGACCGAGTAAAGCGCCTGCCACAGTATGCTTCCCGCGCAAACTCCATCCGCGTCGTAGTCAGAATAGATGATAATTTTATTTTTTTCATCGATATATTTTTTAATTAATTTAATTGCCTTTTTCATTTCTTTCTCATCAATTCCAGCATCTTTGTAGTTTAAATTCTCTACTCGCGAAGGAGATAAGAATTCGTCAATTTCTTTTTTTGTCTTAAAGCTACGGTTTTTAAGAAGGACTTGTTTAAGCTCGTCTAAATTTTTAGGAGTTTTTTTATTTAAAATATTTAATTTCATTAGTTAGAGTATAACACGAGCGAATTTTACGACTGGGTTATAATAAAGCTAATATGAAAATTAATTTACCAATTACGGTTTTTGAAACAATGAAAAAATTCACCGATATCGGCGCGGAAATTTATATTGTCGGCGGCGCGGTGCGTGACGTTTTGTCGGGCGTTCCCATTGACGACTGGGATTTCACGACAAACCTTACTCCTGAGGAAATAATTAAACTTTTCCCCGAAAATTCATTTTATGACAATGTTTTTGGAACAGTGGGAATAAAGATTTCTATTCCTTGTCATTCCGGCGAAGGCCGGAATCTATGTAATAAAAATATAGATTCTGACTTTCGTCAGAATGACATTAATAGCGAGAATGTAAATAATAAAGAAGAATGCGAAATTTATGAAATCACCACCTTTCGTACAGAAAGCAGTTATACTGATAAAAGAAGGCCGGACAAGGTGGAATGGGGGAAAACGCTTGAAGAAGATTTGCAGCGCCGCGATTTTACAATTAACGCAATGGCTTTCCGCCTCGGAAATGTCATTCCCGCGAAAGCGGGAATCCAGGCTTCGGGTTCTCTGGATCCCCGCCTACGCGGGGATGACAACACTGGGGTAGTAGTTGAGGTGGAACTTATTGATAAATACAACGGGCAACAGGACTTAAAGGATAAATTAATCCGTTGCGTGGGCGATCCAAATGACAGGTTTGGTGAGGATGCGCTTCGCATGATGCGCGCCGTTCGCATTTCCACCGAGCTTGGATTTCAAATTGAGCCAAGAACTTTTGAGGCGATTAAAAATAACCACGAGCTTTTAAAAGAAATTGCTCAGGAAAGAATCACTGAAGAATTCAGAAAAATTTTGGCGAGCAAGTTTCCGGTTGAAGGAATAAAATTTTTGCAAACAACAGGAATACTCGAAATTTTAATTCCGGAGCTTTTGGCAGGTTATGGCATGAAGCAAAAAGGACACCACATTTTTGACGTGTATGAGCATTCGCTAAAGGCTTTGCAATTTTGTGATAATCCAGACTGGGCAGTTCGTTTTGCCGCGCTCCTTCATGACATTGGTAAGCCTGTTGTTGCCCGCGGCGAGGGGGAAGCGCGGACTTTTTATAACCATGAAACAGTCGGCACGAATATCGCTTGGAACGTTGCCAAAAGGCTTCGTCTCACAAAAGAAGAAGCCAAAAAATTAACCACGCTTGTCCGCTGGCACATGTTTTCCGTGTCGGAGTTTTTAACTGATGCGGCAATTCGCCGTTTTATCAGAAGAGTAGGAAAAGAAAATATTGAAGACATGATGGATGTCAGGATTGGAGATCGACTTGGGTCAGGTTGTACAAAAGCCGAAAGCTGGCGGCTTCGTGATTTTAAAGCGCGCATTATTGAGGTGCAAAAGCACACTCCAAGCGTGCGGGATCTAAAAGTTGATGGAGAAGACGTGATGAAAATTTTGGGAATTCCTCCCGGGCCAAAAATTGGAGAAATTTTAAATAAATTATTTGATGAAATAATGGAAGACACAAGTAAAAATGAAAGAGAATATCTTCTTGGTAAAATTAAAACTTTTATAAATATTAACTAAACTACCACCGCCTATAAGGCGGAGGGTTTAAGACCTGTCAATTTGAAATTGACTTTCATCCACCACCGGTTCGCCTTCCTGTTCTTTTATGTATTCTTTGATCATTTCATCAGTAATCGTTCCCGACGAGA
>JBGSIU010000002.1:0-8343 GCA_041742375.1 Patescibacteria group bacterium | reverse complement strand
TATTGTGCCACATCATTTGGCCCACGCTGCCAGTACATTCTTTACTTCCGGATTCAAGGAGGCGACAATTCTTATTGCAGATGGTCAGGGAGAAAACGAATCAACGACGATAGCTCATGGAAAAGGAAATAAGATATCAATACTTAAATCATTTCCTATTAAAGATTCTTTGGGCTATTTTTATGAAAGTATAAATAAGTATATCGGTTTTCATTATTTAGACAGCGGCAAAACTATGGGGCTTGCTCCCTATGGCAAAGCAAATATCGCTTTTCATAATATAAAAGCCACCAACAGCGGCTATGTTGTAGATCTCAAAAGAGAACTTCAATATGACTCTTTACACTTAGACGAACAAGAAGCCCTTATTGCTCTTTGGCACGAAGAACTGAAAAAATACGTTAAATCTCCAAACAAAGTAAAGTATATTTTTGATAAAGACAATGGCAGAATAAAAGCACAATTTGACATTTCGCAATCCTACAAAGACTTAGCGGCTTCGGCTCAAGCTGCGTTGGAAAAAACACTGATTCATTTGGTTAAGGTCGCTATTCAAATGACAGGAGTTAAAGATGTATGTTTATCTGGGGGTGTTGCTCTTAATTGTGTAGCTAACGGGAAATTACTCAAAAATACGCCAATCAATAATCTATTCATATTTCCCTCTGCCAATGATGCGGGAGTAAGCGCTGGCGCAGCTCTGTATGCCGCCGTTTTATACGATAAAACAGCAAAATTTATTAAAATATCCCATCCGTATTTTGGACCAGAGTATAAAAACAAAGAAGTGAAAAAAATTTTGAAATCAAGAAAGATACATTATACAAAACCAAAAAATGTATGCAAAACAGCCGCTAAATTATTAGCCGAAAACAAAGTTATTGGCTGGTTCCAGGGCAAAATGGAAATCGGCCCGCGAGCTTTGGGCAACCGGAGTATTCTTGCCAGTCCACTAATAAAATCTAACTGGGAAAGGGTAAATATTGTCAAAGGCCGAGAGTTATGGAGACCATTGTCTCCCGCGATATTAGACGAACACAAAGAAGAATATTTTGAAAACGACGTATACTCTCCTTTCATGCTTACCGCTCTAAAAGTTAAAAATGATAAAAGAACAGTTGTTCCTGCTATTGTTCACGTTGATGGATCTTCTCGCCCGCAGACCGTTTCTAAAAATGTAAATAGAAAATTCTGGAATCTTATATCCCATTTCCACAAACTTACAGGCGTTCCTGTAATTCTTAATACATCTTTCAATGGGCCTGGCGAGCCAATCGTTTGTAGCCCTCAAGACGCTTTGCAAACTTTCAATAACAGCGGCTTGGATTACTTGGTAATAAACGATTATCTCTTGTCAAAAGGGTAGTTTTTGTTGACAATGACAAGGTTTTGAGTTAATTTATCTTAAGCTTCATTGACAAAAGCTAACCCACAAAAAACACAGGAGGTCAGCGATGGCAAGAGATTGCTCTTTGATTATGGTGAAGCCAGATGCGATACAGCGAGAGTTAGTGAACGAGATTGAAACACGGCTAAGAGGATACGGACTGCAGATAACCAAAAGGAAAGAGGTGGTTATCGACAGGAAAATCATACTCCGCTTGTGGCCAGGAATCTTTCGTCAGACAACGCTCGAGCGCAGTTTCAACTATCTTGGAGGCGTGCCGCTCTCGATATGGCTGGTGATGGGACAAAATGCAGTCAAACTTGCGCTGCAGGTCAAGGCGGAGATGCGGACGCTGTATTGCACAGACAAACTTCACACCCTCTTCCACTGCCCCGATACCGAAGAAGATTTCGCGAGAGAATACGAGATCTTCTTCGAGGGCGAACAACTACCAGAGCTGTCATAAAGTGGAACGACTTATGGCAGCTCTTTTCTTCTATAAATTAAATCTTAAACTATGGAAAAAGTATTAATTATTGGTGGTGCTGGGTTTATAGGAAGTAATTTAGCAAAAAACCTAATCAGGAAGGGATATCAAGTTTTTATTTACGACAACTTTTCCAGTGGTCGAATCACAAATTTAAAATTCCTTAGTAATACCCAAATAATCAAAGGGGATATTTTAAACTACAGAAAAATCTCCAATTGTATTAAAGAGGTTAAACCGAGTACAATTCTCCACCTTGCCGCAATTCATTACATACCAGACTGCAATAAAAATCCAAAGAAAACTTATAGAGTCAATGTAAGCGGCACACACAACATATTGACGGCGATTGCTACCCTCAATTTTAAGCCGCTTTTTGTATTTATTTCATCAGCCGCAGTTTATGCAAATTCTCCAAACGCATTGAAGGAGGTCAATAAACCAAAACCTATTTGTATATATGGGAAAACGAAATTGATAGGTGAAAAAATCACTAAACAAATAAGTGCGAAAAAACAGATTCCTTTTGTAATTATTCGTTTATTTAATGTTTATGGTCCTAATGATGGGGTTCCCCATGTGATGCCCAGGATTATTGCTCAAATTAAGAGCCGAGGGAAAAACATAGAATTAGGAAATCTACAACCAAAGCGCGACTTTATTTATGTTGACGATGTAAGCAATGCCTTATCTATGATTTTAGAATATAAACCTAAAAACAAGATTTATAATATAGGAACTGGAAAAGAATACTCTATTAAGAGCATAGCGGAGAGATTTGTAAAAATCTTACGAAGAAGAGATTTAAAGGTGCTTTCCGAAAAAAGTTTGTGGAGAAAAACGGAAAGATTTAATTTGAAAGCAGATGTTACCAAAATAAAAAAAGAATTAGGATGGCGTCCCGAAATTATGATTGATGATGGTATTAAAATATTACTAAAAAAAGAGGGTCTTCTCTGATGAAGAAGACCCTATTGTTAGATACCGAGACGTTCGCACAGTTTTCGTAGCCCTTCCTTGTTTCCGGGCCACTTGAGGAGTTGGAGTGCTTCATCTTTGCTGACCCACCGGAAGTCATCATGTTCATGCGAGAGGTGGATGTTGGTACTTGCAGGAACCTCTGCGCCGAAAATGTATTCGACGTGATGTCTGCCTTCATCCGTGAACTCGTAGTGGTAGTTGCTGTCAACCGCTTCGGTTATCTCGGTGATGCCAGTTTCCTCGAACGCTTCTCTTCTGACCGCCTCCTCAAATGTTTCTCCGTGCTCTACGCCACCGGTTAACGGCTGCCAGAACCCCCCTCTTTCTGGGACTCGCCTCATTAAGAGGAACAAGCACTCTCTGTCTGGAAGCCTTTTGTAAAAGAACACTTCAATTTGGTTTTTGGTACGCATAACTAACCTCCTTTCGTAGCCCTTAGGGTATTATAACTCTTATACGCTCCGTGTCAATTGGCTTACTTGACTTTTCGGCCGTAATATTTAAAAATGGTTAAAGCTGTTCGTTAACAAGTCAAACCATAAAGAAAGGAGGGTAAGCTCTATGGACCACCTAAACTCCGTGAACGAGTACCTGCAAACCCAATTGACTCGCAAATCCGAGCTATCAAGATTCCTTGGTGATGCGGCCGTGGTCTGGTACGCCTCCGCCGCATTCATGGAATGGTACGATCCGAGTCTCGTTAGAGATCTCCTCGTCGTACTGCCAGACGCGCGATTCGAGGATTTCAAAGCGACTCTCGGCTCAAACCATGTTATTGATGATCATGGGGTTGTCCCGCCAGTCTTCGTGCGCTTCAAAAGCTACGAATGGCTAAGGCGGGATTTCGCTCGTAGGCTACCGGTAGCACTCTGGATTTACCAGCACGCAAGAGTGCTTCGAGATCCCCAGGGTAAATTCGCTGATACTCTTCGTACTCAATCCGAAGTGTTCAGGGAACAACTGCCCTCCATCCTGCGAAGAAAGTACCTTGAGTTCCGAACAGACAGGCATAACTTGAGACACACCGTGCCTGCTGGTATGGAGCTGGCGACCCGTCTGATCAAGGCAAGCGTAGTCAAGCTTGCCTTGGAACTCACTCTCCTTGCAGAGGGGCGGCCGTACCCCTACAAGAAATGGCTGTTTTGGGCGGCAGAACAAGAAACAACTCAAGGTAAAGAAGTTATCAATTTGGCTACTCGGTTTTGGGATGAAACCGACAATAACCAAGTGATTGCCTTAAGCGACCAGTTGGTTGCTAAAGTTGCTTCAATTTGCGCTCAAAGCGGACTCGTGCCCGAGGATGTGACCACCAGGTGGTGGCTACACCTCGACTAAATGGGCCTCGTTCACTGCAACGGGGCCTTTTCTTTTAATTTCTTTAGCGATGTACCTACAATACTAAGTAATGAATAAAAACTACTATCATTAGCTGCCTGAACGTAGAAATGCTTAATTTGAAAGTCGGCTATTGATTCGCGGAAACATTCAATATATTTACTAAAGAAACTTTTTTGTTTATACAAAGCTCGTGTTTTTAAAATCTTTTTATCGATTTTACTAAAAACAAGTCTCTTAAGGAAAGGTAGCGGCGCTTCCAATATTATCGTTATATCTGGTGTATTTTTTTCATGGTACTTTATTAATTTTTTCATCGGCCCTGTAATTTTTTTGTCTAATGTATTGTTAAATGCCAGTGTAGAAACAAATGATCTCTCCATGATAACAGTATATCCCTTCTTTTTATATTTCTTCGCAAGTTCCATCTTTTCTCTCCATTTCTTTAAATACCAGTATTCAACATTTCCTGGGCGTTTCTCGGCTTTAAGATGGTCTGGCTCTTTAATATACTTTGTCTTTTTGATTTTTGTACTAATCTCTCTGCATAAAGAGGTTTTCCCGATTCTCCAAAATCCTTCTATGGCAATAATCTTTCCCATATTTATTTCAATAAATCATCAACCCCGACTTCTAACGCTTTGGCAATCTTGGTTAGTGTTTCAATGGTAGGATTTGGATTTACGCCTGATTCTACCGTAACAACGGTGTTAAGCGACAAATCCGCCAGCTTGGACAGGCGGTCTTGAGAAATGCCTTTGTTTTGCCGGATTTTCTTCAAGTTTTTGGCTATTTTTGAACCTTGATTATTATTTGACATAGGTTTTAGGAAGATATACCATTATATTGTATATGTTAAAAAGTATCCTTTAGCTTTCATCAATTACAATGATAACAAATTTCAAAACATTTGTCCAAACGAAAGGGAGTTCCTTATTGTCGCCCGCGCACGGGAGGGTTGGGGCAAGGGCGACATCTTCTTCTTTTCGTATTTCGGTCCCGCCGCCGTCCAAAAAAATCGCTGGGGGGTTTCAGCAGGCGGGCAAAAAGAAAAAGGGGTGTGGGGAAAATGAATTTTTGCCCGCCTGCTCCGTGCCGAAGGCACGGCTGGGGTGGGAAAGCGTTTCCGCAATTCCTGCATCAGCAGGAAGGCAAAATAGAAAAATTTTCGTTTCCTTAATTGAAAAAAATTTTGGGGGCAGGCGATTAAAAAAATGTAGAGAAAATTTTTCTGTTTTGCTCGCCGTCAGGCGAGCGGAAACGCTGGGCGGGTCAATCGGCAAAATCCTCTGGATTTTGCTCAAAAAAGGTTCTGACATCGTCCAACAGGCACCACCATATTGAATTAGCCGCCTCGCTCGGGGCTTCGCCCCTCGCTTCGGCGGGCAGATTTGCGAGGAAATTAAAAGGTTTTTTGAAATCAATTGAGAGTTTTTGTTCGCTGATTTGGCGGTTCGCAAACTTGAAAAGTTTGCCCCGTTTTGAAAAAACAGAAGCCGATTTTTTCTTTCGCCTTCAGCGAAAGGCAAAGCGAGATTTTATTAAATTGTCGGTGTAAAGCATTGCCTTTTTCAAATATAATTAAGGAGTAAAAAATTATGATCAAATACTTCATCTATTGTAGAAAGTCAACCGAGGAGGAAGAACGGCAAATTTTGTCTATTGAGGCCCAGCTCGCTGAGCTTCGGGAATTTGCCAAGCAAAATAATCTTTTCGTGGTTAAAGAATTTTACGAAAGCAAAACCGCCAAAGAGCCGGGCCGAGAAGTTTTTAATTTTATGCTCTCGGAAATTGAAAAAGGCAATGCTTCGGGAATTTTAGCATGGAATCCCGACCGCCTCGCGAGAAATAGTATTGATGGCGGTAGAATTATTTATCTCGTTGATACCGGAAAAATTACCTCGCTAAAATTCCCCACCTTTTGGTTTGAACCAACTCCGCAGGGCAAATTTATGTTGAGCGTTGCTTTCGGACAAGCGAAATACTACACCGACAATTTAAGAGAAAACATTTTGCGAGGAATTAGACAGAAAATCAGGCGAGGTGAACTTTCGGCAAAAGCCCCGCTCGGATATTTTAACGAACCGAGATTGCGAACTATCGAACCAGACAAGAAAACTTTTAACAAAGTCAAAGAAGTTTTGCGGGCTTTTGCCACCGGCGAATACACCTTAACGCAAATCCAAAGCAAAATGTTTTCTCTTGGCTTGGTTGGCCCAAAAAGCGGAAAGAAAATGTCTTTATCTTCGGTTGAACATATTTTGAAAAATCCTTTTTACTACGGTCATTTTCTTTACCGCGACGAACTTCATCAAGGAAGCCACAAGCCAATGATTTCAAAGAAACTTTTTGACAGAATACAAGAAGCGTTAAAAAATAACGGTAAGCCCCGTAAAAAGCCGAAAGTAAAAGATTTTCCATTTTTGGGTTTTGCCAAATGCGGCGAGTGCGGCTACACCATTACAGCGGAAAAACAAGTCAAAAAAAGCGGACTGGAATTTGTCTATTACCACTGCACCTACAAAAGCAAAACTCAAAAATGTTCGCAACGCGGCTTTTTGCGGGAGGAAAATCTTGCCGAACAAGTAAAAGAGAGGTGTCAAAAAGTTTCTTTGCCTGATGTTTGGCGAGATAGATTTTTGAATAAACTGAAAGAATGGGAAAATGATAACCGCCAAACATCAGACCTTTTTGCTCAAAATCTCAAAAGGAAAATTGAGGAATTGAAAATAAAAATAAACCGACTGACCGACGCTTACCTTGAAGGAACTTTTGAGCTTGCCGAATTTCAGCAAAAGAAAAACGCCCTGACGAGCGAAAAGAAAACTTTGGAAGAAAAATTATCTGATTTTGAGCGAAAAGGCAATCATTGGCTTGAACTCACCCGAAATTGGATAATTGAAGCCAACCAAGCCAAAAATCTCATTTTGTCTGAAAATTTTTCGGAAATGAAAAATTTTCTCAAAAAAATCGGCTTGAACCGCCAAATCAGCGAACAAAAACTCTCAATTGATTTCAAAAAACCTTTTAATTTCCTCGCAAATCTGCCCGCCGAAGCGAGGGGCGAAGCCCCGAGCGAGGCGGCTAATTCAATATGGTGGACCCTACCGGGCTCGAACCGGTCACCTCTGCGTTGCAAACGCAGCGCTCTACCAAATGAGCTAAGGGCCCTAATTGATTAATATATTTTTTTTAATCCATTCTCTCCCAATTCCGCTTTTAAGATATTTTTCCCTTTTTGCCGCATCTGATCTTGTTAAGAATTCTTCCGAGTATAACAATTTAAAAGGTTTTGTTAATTTTGTATATTTACTGCTTCCAGAATTATGTTCCTTTAGACGTCTAACTAGATTATTTGTTGAACCAGTATAAAGCCTTTTGTTTTTTTTGCTTTGTAGTATATAAATATAAAACATATTGTCAATCATGGATCAACCTGTCGCCGTAGGCGACCGCTCTACCAAATGAGCTAAGGGCCCTAATTTACCCAATATTTCCAGTGGAGCCACCGCCGAATATCGCGCGGAAAATGCCACCTAACATGCCGGTCATATACATGAATGAGCCTAAAATAATTAATAGCCCAATTAGCTTCCACATTAACCTAGTCCCCCCATCCATACCGAGATGTTCTTCGGCCCAAGGAATTCGGCCAAAGTTATTCATGATCCAATCAGCTTTCCAAGTGATGAGGAATCCTAGCCCAATTAGTATTAATCCTAATACATATTTCATATATAAATTGTTAATTGTCTGGTGGACGATGTAAGAGTCGAACTTGCCTATCGGCAGGCAGGTCTACGACCTGTCGCCGTAGGCGACTGCTCCCCGCCTGCGTCGCTTTGTATTTTTATTTAATATAATAATTTTCCATGTATTTATATGACTTCGCTCGAACTCATTTTATCAAAAATTCCTGAAAAAATCCAATTGCTCCGCCCCGCCGCCGCTCGCTTCGCTCGCGTGCCTCGCAGAAAAATTTCCTTTGCTTTTTTGATTTTGCGCAGGCCGATTTTTTTTCTTCTAAAAGGAAAAGAAAATTTTTCTGCTCGGTTCCGCGCTGACGCGCGGGGCGGCGGGGCTACGCTTGCGGCTCGCGGGCAAAAAGTTTCCCTCCCCCTCAAACCCCCTTCCACTTTTTGCCCGCCTGCTT
>JBGSIU010000001.1:0-1626 GCA_041742375.1 Patescibacteria group bacterium | reverse complement strand
ATATTCTTGAGAAACTTGAGGAGTATTTGATTGGAAATTAAGGTGGCGCGCCAATGAAATTGGCACAGCCTCAAATTCCGCCGAAAAAAAGAATCGTCCCAGCGAGGGCGTGGCGGAAGGGGGGTTTGGGGGGAATTCCGCCACGCCCAAGCGAATACAAAAAGCGGACAGCCCCGCCGTCCTGCTCGTTAAGAGCAGAACCCCGCACAAAAGTTTTCTTTTCCTTTTAGAAGAAAAAAATCGGCGCGCGCAAATTAAAAAATGTGAAGAAAACTTTTTTGCGGGGTGGCGAGGTTTCCGAGCGACGGCGGGGCTGGCTTCCTTATTGGGGGTTTTGCTCAAAAAATGTTCGAACATCAATCAAAAAACACCGCCAAATTTCACTTTTTGTGAAATCGTAAGAAACAGCCTCGGCGCAAAGCGCCTCGGCATGGTATTTTTCCGCAATTTTGAAGGCATTTTTGAAATCCAAAACCAAAGTGCGGTCGGCAATGCGGAAGTTCGCAGAGCGAAGCTCTGGCAAAATGAAATTTTGCAAACCAATCTTTTTTCTTTCGCCTTCAGCGAAAGGTTGAGCGTATTTTTCTTTGATTGCCCAAAAACTAATCTAAAAACAATATGGACAACATAAATTTACAAACCAAAAAGATTTTTCTCTATGCCCGTAAATCCACGGACGAACCAGAGCGACAAGTGCTTTCCATTGAGGCGCAAATGTTTGAATTGCGAGAGATTGCTAAAAAGGAAGGTCTAAATATCGTCCGTGAATTTGTGGAAAGCAAAACCGCCAAAGAGCCAGGGCGTGAGATTTTTAACGAAATGATCGCGAGCATAGAGAAAAATGAAGCCGAGGGAATTTTAGCGTGGCACCCTGACCGCTTGGCTCGTAATTCCATAGACGGCGGACAGATAATTTATTTGGTAGATACTGGCAAAATCACCACGCTAAAATTTCCTACTTTTTAGTTTGATCCGACACCGCAGGGAAAATTTATGTTGTCTATCGCTTTTGGGCAATCAAAATATTATGTGGATAATCTTTCGGAAAATATAAAGAGGGGTATTCGCCAGAAATTACGAAATGGAATATGGCCCGCTTGGGCGCCACTTGGCTATGTGAACGATAAAAACGCCCGCTGTATCGCCGTGGACAAGGAAAAGGCAAAGTATATCAAGCGGGCTTTTGAAATGTACTCAACTGGCGAATACCCCCTTGCTCAAATCCGAAAGATTATCAATTCCATTGGCTTGGTTGGCAAGAAAGGCAAAATGCTTTCCGTCTCAAATTATCAGTACATGCTGAAAAATAAAATCTATTACGGCATGATTGAATATAACGGTGAATTGTATGACGGAAAGCATGAACCGATTATCACAAAGAAACTTTTTGATTTATGCCAAGAAGTGATGGCGAACAAGAGCAAGCCGAAATCGCCAAAATTAAAACCTTATGTTTTTAGAGGATTTTTCCGTTGCGGAGAATGTGGATGTTTTATCACCACCGAAACACAAAAAGGTCATAACTATTTGCGATGTACCAAACGGAAAAATCCTTGTTCACAAAGGTACGCCAGAGAGGACGCCATCACTTCTCAAATTAGAGAGGAAATCAAAAAAGTTTCTTTG